>JAGOVF010000146.1 GCA_018060885.1 Oligoflexales bacterium
AAAGTTTCATTTAAGTGCGTACTAGCGAATCAGGGTGAGAAACAAAGGTTTTTAGTCAGGTGAAATTTAACATCGAATATCTACTAAATTGCTGCTAGGTATAATATTACCACAAATTTGCAGAAATGTGGTAATATTGTATCTTATTCCATGAAAAACGGAGTGATACTTGGGAATTGCAGACACAGGAATTAAAAAGCTAATGACCAAAAAAGTATTACGAGCTTCAGAACTTGATCCATACATTTCAACGCGCACTCAGTTACGCCGTATGGTCGATGCGGGTAAACTGATTGCTATCGGTTCAGGATTTTATGCGCACCCATCGATCGACCCATTCACTGCATCACTAATTGCCACAGCTCGATACTATCCCGACGCAGTGATTTCAAATGTCACGGCGCTAGTCATCCACAACGTATCCGACGAGAGGGTGGACAGAATTGATGTCGATATATCTAGAGACTCGTCCATTCGCAATAAGCTCATCTGCACACATCGTGTAGCAGCCCAAAACATAAAAGGTGCCATTAGGCTTGTTTATCATGGTGAGAAACTAAAAATCTATAACAAAGAGCGAGCACTTTGCGACGCTTATAAGATAGATCCAGATAGCTCTATTTATCTAAAAGCAATAAAAAGATATGTCAAATCAGGAGAAGTCGATGCGGACAAGATCGCAAAATACGACAAAATCCTCTCTACGAATGTACTTAGATCTATTAGGCAGGAGCTAGCCGATGCATAAGCCATTTTGAAGGAGCCTATAGAAATCCAATGGTATACCTAGCAATCTTCAATTGAAACTGTCCGCTTTTTTGGAGATTCCACTATTTTACAATTTCTAAAAGCTGGGCGTTAGAGTAGATCGCAGGTGCGCGCCCTGCTCCTTCACGTATAACATTCAGAAGCTTTGCATCAAACAAAGCTTTAATCATCGGAGCCAAAGTGGTTTTTGGAATACTTGTTTTCTTTTGCAGTAATGCTTGACTGAAAACTGGAATTGAAAATATTCCATCTACAAGAGCGCTAGCATATTTTGAATGCGTCAACTTAGGAACTTCCAGTTTAAAGTTTTCGTACAGTTTCATAATTGCCATAACTTTTTCGATGTTTGTATTTGCTTGTGCCGTCACTGCACCTAAAAAGAATTCTATCCAACTTGTCCAATCGCCTTTCCTTGAAATGGCAGATAAGCGTTCATAATACTCATTCCTATTTTTTTCTAAGTATTCGCTTAAATAAAACATAGGCGACGACAATGCATTTTTTGAAAACAAAAATAGCGGAATAAGCAGTCGCCCAATTCGCCCATTGCCGTCGAGAAAAGGGTGAATCAATTCGAACTGCGCATGAACAATTGCCGTTTGTAAAATTGGGTCAACATCATCTTTAGATAAATAGCTCTCCCAGTTCTCAAGATGATCACGTAATTGTAGCGGGGATGGCGGGATATATGTTGCAGCCTCTATCGAACAGCCTGGTGTTCCGATCCAGTTTTGTGTCTTACGAAACTCTCCTGGATTTTTCCCTTGTCCTCTTACACCGTCCATTAAAATTTTATGGATTTGCAGTAAAAAGTTTATTGTTATGGGTTTTTCCGAAATATGTTCCTTAGCGAGAATAATTGCCTTACGGTAATTTTGAACTTCTTGAATGTCTTCTTTTTTTCCTTCAAGAACTTTGTTCGGCCCCGCATCATATTCTAGAACTTCTTCGAGTGTCGCTTGCGTTCCTTCTATTTTGGAAGACAATACCGCTTCATTTTGAGTTAAAGGAGAAAGTAACACTGCTGGGTTAACAATTCCTTGAAGCAATCCGTCATATTTACCAAGCCTTCGATTGGCGACGCTAATGAGCTGTAACAAGTTTGCATTGTTAAGCTTTTCAGCCAAAGGCAATTTTTCGGGCTTAAATGGCGTATTCATTTTTAATTACCGCTGGTTAAACTTTAGTCTTTCACATGAGACACAATTCGACTTGTGTCTAGTATTTACTATAATATCGGACACAAATGACTTTGTAAATCAAATATCGGACACAACATTATGGAATAATTGTCGGGTTTAAAAAAAAAGCTTAATACCAAGATCATAAGGCATCGCCTTCTCACAACGATCAAAAAAATTTAAATTAGTTTCCAATTTATTAGTTGAAAAGAATTTCAATATAAATAGCCAGCTTTTTTTCTACATTAACCTTGCTCGGAGTGATGGATATCGAAAAAAACAAAGCACCAAAGTTAATGTGAGAATAGGTTTCGATGGAATTGCAAAGGGAACTGTGAGGGAACAGCACACAGAGAAACGCAGGGAAATCCCCCTAGACAATAAGAGCTAAATGGAGAAACGTTTGCGATGACTAAGTTAATGTTAATTGAAAGTAAATACCTAAAATCACAACAGATGTTTCCACCGTGATAATAAAATTCGAGATCAAATATTCAAATTTAAAATCTGCATCATAATAATTTTTATCTAAACGCATTAATCTTCGCAAAGATTATTAAAATCAATAAATTTATTTATTTCTACAACTATGAATTTAAATTCAACAGGAAGTTTTAGCTGGGCTTTGGTATTTAAATTCTTTAAGTAGCTGTTCCAATACTTTTGAATATTTTCTTTTTGATCATTAGGAATGGAAAGCTTTTTAATCTTTGTTTCTCGATTAGCAAAGGTATCCTTTATTGCAATTTTTAATTTCTCAATCTCTAAGATATCATTTCGAATTAAAAGGATGAGGTCGTGGTAGTCTTTCATTCTACTATTTTGATCAGCTCTTGCGACTGCAGTTTCTAATTTTTCTGCAAAAATGCTTTCAACAGGGTAGGCCCAAAGACTTATTTCCTTTTCAAAAAGTGGTGCTTTTTCTGTTCCTAAAAGTTTCATTGTAATCTCTGTCGGCTTAACTGCATCCCCGACACCTATATCTATAAATACTTTTGTTTTTGTATTTCCCAATTTACCAATCACTGATACCTGATAGCCTGGATATTTCATGTGGGCATGTGGCAATGGACCTACATCTAAATTTTCAAAATTGAATCCATCATTCAGAGTCAGGGCACTTACTTCAGATAGATATTTTTTCACTTCGTCAATCGACACGGTAAGATCCTTTATTAAAAAATCGAGATCTCTTGTTTCTCTATCAAGGTCAATATATCGAAGAAGACACATCGCACCTTTGAAAATAAAATTCTTTTTATAAGGAGAAATAGCAAGTCGAGCGAGCCATCGTTCAAGTACGACCTCTTGCCAGACGTCATTGAAAGTTCGCTCTTGTTTTTTAGCAATGACTTTGACCTTTTCTTTAGTTGATTGCTCTATGGCTTTGGCAATATTTTGGTTCATGTCAGTGCCTCAATATAGGGGACTAGATTAACTCGAAGTTTTTTTGCATAGCGTGCAATTTTTGGTAAATCAGGTTTATGTTCATTTGTTCTTTTGAGATAAGCCTTTAAAGAGTACATAGCAGATTCTTTAGAAAGGAAACGAAAGGCATCTACTACACATCGCTCTTTATCAAAAATATTAACTTTATACTCACCGATCTTTAGTGTTCTGCGGCCAAGCTCTACATTTCTCATTCTGATAATTTTGGTATTAGGTCGTTTCATTCCTTTTGAGAAATTTGGTACAGCAATCCAGTACTTCTTTTGAATCTCTTGGGTGAGTCCATAGTAAGAGAGAGCTGAGATTAGACAAATTGTTCCCTGTGGAATGCTGTTGGCAATTTCGATGAGATCCTGCCATTCAAATGGAGCCGAACTTTCCACTTTAGGATTGCGATAAGTTCCATAGGCAATACGCTCTATGACTCCAATTTTCGCATAATAGGCTATCAGACTAGGGCTAAGGCCAAGCTTTTTAGCTTCCTTGGTTGTAAATGATGGTCGCTTAAGTAGGCGATTAAGAGCTTTATTTATTCTCATGGATATATTTTATCAAAACTCCTCACTTTCTTCAAGTGAGGAGTTTTGATAAAATTGACTGATTTAGCACAATCGCATAAATTTGAAATTATGTACCCCAAATCAAAAAGTAGCGAATGATTGCAATTGAATTACAGACGAGGAACTTTGAAGGAACACCACACAGAAAAACGTAGGGAAATCCCCCTAGACAATAAGAGCTAAATGGAGAAACATTTGCGATGGCTAAAGTTAATGTTAGTTGAAACTAATTCATTGATATGATAGCTAAAGTTACCACCGTGATAGTAGAATTCGATTCCTGCCGCCTCCTCCACCTAAGTGTCCGAGATCATCCAGGAAAATCTAAAATCCAAATGAAATAATGGTTGTCAGGGTACTGCCTCGAAGTTACCCCAAAAGGCAACAAGCGTTGGCGACTTAAGTATCGTTTTTCTCGGGTCAAAAAGCTTATTTCACTCGGCTTTTATCCTCATATTAGTTACATTGTCATCCAAGCTATTTCGACATCTGAAGGCAAAATATTAGGCATTTTTTGAATAAATTGGAGCTCCGTCTAGAAACCGAACGGCTCCTCCTAGAACCCATCTGCGAAAACCACGCTGAGGATATGGCAGCTCTACTTGCCGATCCTGACCTGCATACATTTGTTCCGAGTAATCCGCCAACGTTGGAAAAATTGAATTCTCAATATAAATATTGGGAGTCGCGCATTTCTCCACAGGAAGATGAACTTTGGCTCAATTGGGTTGGGCGACTGAAGGCAAACGGGAAAATAGTTGGTCATTTCCAAGCGGGAGTAAAAACTTCGCTTGAAGCGAACATTGCATACACGATTGGCAAAGATTTTCAACGCCAAGGGTTTGCAACGAGGGGCTGACAAATATCTTGGAGCTTCTCTTTGATAAAGTTGCCGCAAAGTCTGTCAAGGCATGGATCGACACTCGCAATCTAGCGTCAATCAATCTTGTAAAAAAATTAGGTATGACTCAGGTTGAGTTTATTGCGAAAGCTGATCATTTTAAAGGCACAGATAGTGATGAATTTGTATTCCGTATTGTACGACCATGAGAAATTGCACTTCAATTTGGTTTTGGTGTTTTACATTTTGCCATCGACCTAAGCGAACCAATTTTTAGCGGAGATTGTATGAGTCTTGAAATTGCAAAGGTTGAAGAATCAAAATTTAAACTCGGCTAGCGCAAAAACTGAGCCAGGAGTTGCAAAGTTGCTCCGGCGTTTTGCCCGCTTGGGAGGGTGGGTCAGCCGCTAATGCAACTTCGGACCGATTCTCAGATCTCGATCTAAATATTTTGCAGGAAGGCAACGAGGACGCCGCATTTCAAATCGTTGAAATCACTTTACGAAGAGTTTCCGAAATAACCCACATCTGGAACAAGCCTAAGTCCCTTTGGCCTGACCTAACCCAAAAGGGTTTATTTTATTCGGGATTCGCCAAAGCACTTTTCCTGTTCATCGTACGTTGGTGTTTAAGGAACTGGATCGGGGGAATGCGATCGACGCTTTCGCCTTTTATCAAAGCGGCATGCTCAGGCCTCTCATTGAGGTCATTGGCTTGATTTATCGCCCATACCACTTCGATTTTGGGTTCAGATACTTAAAAAGAAGTCTGCCCGGTGATGTGTACAGCAAGATCGAGCCGTTCTTCTTTGTTGGGAACCTGGATGTGCTTCACGAGTGCGCGATGTCCGTCAATGAATTGTTTACCCAGATGGTCGCACAAGCGAGGCAGAAGTTGTCTCACGTGTCGACATAGCCATGGACGAGGTTAATCCCGCGGACATGAAGGGAGAAGGCTTGGATGCTTGAAAACTCCAAAATTGAAAGTTCAGTTTGCTTCATATAAAAAATCCGATGCCAGTCTTTCGGCCGCAAAAGAGCCGTAAAAAAAATTCTCTCAGCCAAATTCGAGCAATCTAACGATTTAAATGAATTCATTTTTCCATAAAAACAATGCACCACGAGCTAGTCTTTGCGGAATTAGTCAAATTGAATTTGTTTTTACTAAAGTTAAAGTCAATCGGTTAGCAAAGCTACTGTAATCCAATCATGGTATTTTCTAATATCATTGGAGTAAGCAATAGGTCGCCTGTCTCCAATTTCGTCGATTTTATCGCAGGATCCTAAGACGTTTACGCCGATTTGATATAGTTCATCTGCATTTGAGTCATATATGAGAGTCGGCCCACCCGAATCGCCATTGCAAAGGTTTGTATTTTTGCCTTCAGGGGGATGTAGCACTATTTGTGAATCTTCTGATTGGAATTTTTCTATACTCATAATCCCGAAATAGGGATGTTCAGTTGTAGTCGTACTGTTCAATCTGCCAAATCCGGCTACAATTACCGCGCTTTTTTCTTGAATTTCGACATCTTTGCCTAACAATTTTATTGGTTCATAAAAATTCGGAATATTCTCAGGATTAGGTAATCGCACAACTGCAATATCGTTGTCTGGCCTCTTATGAGGATCGTATTCATTGAGTACAGCATCTGCTAATGAAAAAGTAATTTGAGGTGTGGGCCTTTCCGAATTTGTAAAGCCTTCTACTTGAGTTTCATTATTAAATATTGCAGAAATTGGGCCGGAATCAGGAAAGCAGTGGGCGGCAGTCAATAATCTATCAGAAGCTACTAATGTTGCAGTACATGTAGAGCCACTTGGACGAATTAGCCTTACGAGGCTTTTTAAAATTTTTAATTTAATTTTTTTAATGAGCTCGCTATCTCCTTCTGACTTCCAATATATTCTTGCACCATCTGTAACTTTTGTGGAGGAATTTTGATGAACCGATTTGCAATTAAAATTTAAAAACAAAAAGCTGCTTAGCAGAATATATCGGTTAAATTTGCTCATAAACAATACCCCTTTATTAGTGTGGTAATTTAAACCAGAAAGCAGGCTCTCACCAGAGCCTAACGAAGATGCAACGACTTTATCTTTACTTAACCAATCGACTTGAGCTACTTAATGTGGATTATTAATTATAAATTCCAGAATTATTAGCCAAAAAAATAATATTAGATTAAAATTTACGATAAATTTGCCTAGGAAATAATATGCAAAAATTTCAAATTATCTTACTTTGGTGTTCAATGTCATATCTAGCATCATGTAAATCTGCTCAACGTCAACTAAGTAAGTCTTCAACATTTGAAACCTGCAGAGTGAACGAAATTCACAATGCAAACTATGTAGGAGCCCCTCGAATACTCGGCAAACTAGGAACTCCAATAGATTCTTTTCAATATCTTTACCAACTTCCTTGTTCTTCTATTTCGACTTCAGAGTCACCTCAGCAGACTACAAAAACACCCATCTATATTTACTTAACTGGAACTTTTGGCGATTGGCAAACGAATTGGATTAAACAGTATTTACTTTCATATATGTCTGCACGCGGATTTATTGCAGTCACTGCTGAATATTCTTTTGATTATCTCGTGAATTGTTCGCGTTTAGAAGAAAAATCGAACTCTATTTTTGATCATCAACTATCAACAAGTCTAATTTCTGATCTAGCCCACCGACTCCAACACGAACATAATATTATAGTCGATTTGAACAATATTGTGGTTCATGGGCACAGCCAAGGTTCTTTTATTGCTAACATTGCGGCACAAAAATTCACCAACATTAAAGCAGCTTTATTGACAGGTACGGGCACTCGCTTTGGAGTAAGCGCTGTGTTTGAATCCGCAGGTCAAAATTATAATTTAGAATGCCTAGAACAAACAGATAGTCAGTCGAATTCAAAAATTCTCGCAATTTCTGGCGAAGACGATGACTATTATTTTGAAACTCAAAGATGTGAAAAAAGTAAAAATGCAATTCAACTCAATCTTGAACGCGTGACAGGGATAAAATTTCCGAAGGACTGTACTGCTATCGCAACTGATTACGAATGCCTGCAGCTTGAAGGCAGTGGTTGGCTAATAGTTAATAGAAATGAGCTCGGAAGGAACACAAAAATAGCCGACCATCGCTATTTTATGAATGACTTAGTTTCAGCTTGTCCATGGCGCCCTGCAGATCGTTCCGCTGAACCAGAACCTGATCCAAATTGGCTATCACCTGACCCTAAAATAAAATGGTCACGTGATTCCACATTGAATTGGCTTATAAACAATTCAAACTAATATTGCGCAATAGTATTTTCCAAAAAAGTTTCTTTTTTATTTTAAGGCGTGCTGCGATTTTTGTTGTGTAAGATATTTTCACTGTCGTGATTTAGCGGTACTAAAAAGAATAAAACTAGATATGCAACCAATACAGCTCCAAAAGAAAATATTGCAAGACAAGCTGTCAAAAAGCGAACCAACCCAACTGGAAGTTGAGCTCTCTGGCTAAGGCGATAACACACTCCTAGAATTTTTTTCTGACGGTCTAAG
>JAGOVF010000147.1 GCA_018060885.1 Oligoflexales bacterium
CTGGAAATGGAGGATTCGCTCCAAACTCAGTGCATCACATGGGCAGAAAGGAACTAACAGACAGAAGACAAAGAGCCAGAAATCATGCTAGAACAATCAGAATGTTTCACTGGAGGCAGGAAACCAAAGCAGAAACAAGCCTCTCTTAAACTATTAGGTGTTTTGTGTCATACCTGCTTGGACTGGACACATGTATTCCGTTTTTCTTGATTTGACATATCACAATTCGCAAGTAATCCGTTAAATTTTTCTCCGTTACCTATTTTTTGATAGACTTCTTGCCCAATTGATCGGGCAATCTGTCGATAAACATCATACCTTCGACTGGAATAATTCAACGATTCAGCAAAATTATTAAATCCATTTACCGAAATGTCCGTAGGAAGGGTTTCAAAGTTTATTGAAATTAATTTTTTGCTAAAAATAGAAAGGATGGAATTTTTATATTGAGAATTTGTTAATCGAATAGCTCTTTTTGCTATTTTGCTAGTTTTACTTTCGTCACAACTAATAAGATTAATTTTATCATCGTTTTTGTTAGTTGATGGAATTTGATTTTCTGTACATTTTGGATTATCCACTAAAGTAGAATGTTCAGCAAAATCTGCATTTTTCCAAGCTGACAAAGTCAATTTAGATTCATCATCCAAATCTACGCCACTTGGGGGCATTCGCCTTTGCAGTATGGAATTATATGCTGATAGCCACTGGGTAGTTTTAAGAGAAGAATAATTTCCATCAAGGATAATTCCACCTGCAGCATTATCAGCGGTATGGCAAACAACGCAATATTCGTCGAAAATAGGCCTAACTTTTAAATAACTTACCTCAACTTTTGCCAGCGAACAATCATCGTTTTTGATTGGATCTAATTCATCATTTGGATGAGTATCCTCAGCGCTAGCACCTTTCGATGTATTTTCGCTACTATTTTTATTACTGGAGTCTCGAAAGACTTTTGAGGATTTATTTCCACAAGATATAGAATTAAACGCAATGAAGGCGCAAATGACCATAAATGAAAGAATCAAGCGAAAACTATGAAATAGCTTTGAATCACCTATTGGCATACTATCTTCAGCTCTTAAATTAAGTACTTAATGCAAAGTAAGATACGCTCAATTGTCTTCGGCAAATTTTGTGTGTTCTTTAAAAAGAAAATTTTTAGACAATATAATTCGCGATTTAAATAGGATGAATACGAGCCATGATACCTGAATCAGGCACTCTGATTTAGTCTTTTTTTAAGATTAAAGACATTTTTAGTAATTAGTTTCAACCAAGAATTTGGCCAAAAAAGACAGAATCTTTGTTTCATTTCCTTTAATAACTTCGTCGACATCGACTTGGCTTAAAATATGATCCGCATATTTTGCTGAAGTTTGCACGTACTTTTCATGCATTGGAGCTACTTGGCGTATAAATTGCTCTCTAATTCCCTGCTCCGATCGCCCACGCTCGACGGCATCCCTTTGAATCCGCCTTGCCAATCTTATATCGTGATCACATTCAACAAAAATTTTCAGGTCCAAACATGAACGCACTTCTGGATCATTTAAAATAAGTATTCCATCCAAAAAAATGATGGATTTTGGCTCGAAGAGAATTTTTTCGTTTTTTCGTCCGTGCGTCAAAAAATCATATAACGGCACTTCAACTTTTTTCTTAGCCTTAAGCAGACTTAAATGTTCGGCAATAAGTTTGAATTCAATTGCTTCAGGATGGTCAAAATTAACCGCACCACCATCAAAGTCAAATTCTCTACTTCTATCGAAGTAATAATTATCTTGATAGAGAACCGCACAGCGCTCTCTTCCCAGCGCACGATGAAAGGCTTTCACTATTGTAGTTTTACCAGAGCAGCTTCCTCCCGCAACTCCGACAATAAGCGGCGAACTATTCAAATCCATGCCTTAGTATTATAGAGTCTATCTCCGGCATCGCCCACCCCAGGGATTAAATAACCCTTGTCATCTAATTTAGACTCAACCGCTAATGAATAAATTTTTACATCGGAATGAGCATGAAAAATATCTTCTAAACCTTGTTTCGCAGCAACTATACTTAGCATGCGAATTTCTCCAACCTCGTATTGTTTTAGTCTTTCTATGGCAGCTATAGCGGTATCTCCAGTTGCAATCAAAGGTTCGACTAGAAATATTAACTTTCCTTGGACTTTATCAGGCAGCTTAAAATAATACTCGACGGTATTTTTAATAAACTTATCGCGATAAATCCCTATATGACCGGCACTCGCAAATGGCATCACGTCCATAATGGCATCTAACATGCCATTTCCTGCACGCATAATAGATACGACGACGGGAGGCTCGATAATTCTTTGAACCTCGGTCGCAGCCATAGGAGTTTCAATTCCAATCGTCCGAGTTTTCAAATCTTTTGAAGCTTCATATACAAGAAATTTTGAAATCTCTTTAAATATTCCGCGGAATTCTGCGGAACTTGTATTTTTATCTCTTAAAAAACTTAGCTTGTGCAGCGCAAGTGGATGCTCTAGTAGAAAAAAATTTTGCATAACTATCCTATTTATTCTTTGTGACTATTGATTAACTAAAAAACAGTTCCATCTGTAGCAATCGAAAGCGGCGGAGACATATCTGGCCGGCGCTGCATTGCGAGACGACGACCAGCCCACCAAGTACCTCCTTCTAATATCTTTACGAGAGGGAAATCTACTGCCTTGAGAGAAAGTTGTAAACGTATCTGTTCGGCGATTTGATCTAACAACTGAATTGTCATAGCGCGCCACTCTATGATGAGAGGATGTCCCGGATTAAGCTTCACTTTAGCTAGGCTCGGATCTTTTAAGGTTAGAATTTCTGCATCGATAAAAAGTCCGCCATTGCGGTATTCCGCCAAACCTGTCAACTTATCTAAGCCAGTAACTTCCAAGCCTAAAGCTTCCAAAGGCTCAACCAAGGAATAGCTCAACCACTGTGATAATTTATGAAAGGGGATGATTGTTTTGTCGCCTTCACCCAAAGGTTGATAGTACCAAGCATCACCTAAGTTTTGGCCGGCAAGTATAATGCGTCCAGGCCAAATCTCTCCCAAAGCTAAAAGAACGGTTCGTAAGATTTTTTTAGCTTCAATTTGAACTTTTTGGCCGTCCGTAGATTTAGATTCTGAAAGACCCGAATTTTTTAATAAATAGTCAATCAAGCTGCCAGGTCTCTGATCCTGAAAAAAATCAGCTTTCGACAGCATAACTCGCCCAAGACTTCGCAATAGTTCTAGACGACCTTCTAGGCCATCTAAGGGATTATCTGCCGAGATCTGCATTCCTGCAGATAATTCAGCCAGACTCAAGTTCAACAAGCGTTGCGCATCAACACGTAATGGATTTTTATCTTTACTAGAAGAGAAAAGTCCATTTTTAAACATATCGAAACTAGCTAAAGCAAGACCCTCTGAACGTTGATAGAATTTATCCTCGTTTGTAGCTTTATAACGCCATGCGGCGCCAGCACCTGCATCGAGTAAAACCGACACTAGAACCAAGTCATATTTAATCCTTGCTTGCTCGGACGCAGGATATGTTTCTATAGAGCGAAAAAAGTGACTGAGCCTATCGATTTTACCGGCATTAAAATGCCCCCACCGAGAATGGTAGGGGATATTTAGATTTGGGTAGTTTTCTTTGATTACTGAGCAAACAAACTCAGCGACGCTTTTTAACTTGTCTTTATGAAAATTAAAATGCGTCTCTCCCGCTTCGCAGAGCCGATAAATCTGATGCGTTCTCTCTCGAATGCTTTCAGGAGAGAGCAAATAATCCACTTCTTTATTCACGTAATTTAGCCTTTATTCAAGATTACGACCCTTTACCTTTTTTAAATCATCCTCTTTTTTTACAGAAGCAGGACTAAAATAACCGGCGGCCTTTTTCGCTTCGATTTCTACCATCGCATCTCCGGGAATAAGGTCCTCAGGAATGGAAACTCGATTCACCACTTCTATGCCACTTTTGACAATAGCATCGTATTTCATATTACTCATTGAGTGGAGATTATGGATTTTTTTCACGCCAAAATAGTGCAAGACGTCTGGCATAAACTCTTGGAAACGCGCATCCTGCACTCCCGCAACACACTCCGTTCTATAGAAATACGTAGCAGCACTATCTCCGCCTTCTTGGCGCTTACGTGCATTGTAGACCAGAAATTTTGTCACTTCACCTAAAGCTCGACCTTCTTTTCGAAAATAGACAATAGCTCCGACACCGCCGCGCTGAGCCGTGCGAGCCGCATCTTCGATTCCAAATGTTAAATACGGGCGACAAGTGCAAATATCTGAGCCAAATACATCTGAGCCATTGCATTCATCATGCACTCGACAAGTCATTTCGACTTCTGGACGAGCTAGATCTGACATTTTTCCAAAAATATATGCAGTAGTACTGCCAATTGGTGGTAGAAAGACTTTTAAATCAGCCCTTGTCACTAACTCTGGATACATGCCACCTGTTTCTTGAAACAGTACTTTGCGAAGATAGCCTTCTTCGATTTGAAATCTTTTTGCAATTGCCGGTAAATACCAAACAGGCTCGATTGCGACTTTAGTCACTTTAACTTCTTTTTTTTCGGTCACGACTTGACCGTCAATTTTGATACGTCCTTTATCTATCGCCTCAACCACTTCTGGAATTAAAAGTCTAGCTTGCGTGACGGCAATCGTTGGCTGAATATTATAGTTTTGCGCTAATAAGTCGCCATATAAGCGATACACGTCTGCACCCCAAGGATCCAAAGACACGATACGCTCGGCATCGTACCAGGCCTCACTTGGCCGAATAAATTCTGTCGGCTCTGTATTGCGCAAATCGGGGCGGTGTTCTTTAGAAAAAGCCCCTGATGCAATCGATAACGCTCGGTATACTGTGTAACTTCCACTGTGGCTGCCAATGGCATTTTTATCAAAAGGATTCGAAAGCGTCCCAATAATCGGCCCTCTGACTTGAGGATCTTTTGCACCCCATACAATCGGAATAGAACGTTTAAAAATTTGCTGCGAATGCGAAGTCAAGATCACGTGAGTACGCCGCGGTTTTGTTTTTTTCTCTTTGCTTATTGTGCTCGCATTGTCTGTGTTGTTTGCGTTTTCCATATCTCGCTATCCAATTTAATTAAAATGTTAATCTTCGTTTGTTACTTTTCTCAGAAAACTATTTATTTAGGACATCCAATTGGAGTCCTGCTGTGTTTCCCATTTTGTGGTTATTTTTTTAAGATCGGTCCACAGATCTAAACTAGAAGCACCCGTAATATCCCCATGACCAAACTTCGATTGATTAATTCCACCAAAAGAAAAGGGCTCGCGTGGAACGGGCACACCAACATTGATTCCCACCATGCCGGCATTTGCCGCTTGTACAACTTTTTCCGCAAGTTGCCCTGAACTCGTAAAGACTGAACACGCATTTCCATAGATATTTTTATTCTCGATGCTTAGCGCTTCGCTTATATTTCGGCAGCGAATAATACTTAAAATCGGGCCAAATAGTTCGTCACAAGCCGCCACACTTCCAGGCTGAACATGATCAAGTATAGTAGGACCTATCCAATTACCATCATGATATTCTTTATTTTCTGGTTTGCTCTTGCGACCATCTAAGATGATGCGAGCCCCGTCCTTTTCGGCTTTTGCAATAGCTTCAAATAAAAAAGCTTTCTGTCGAGCAGTCACAATAGCGCCCATATCTTTGCCCAACGTTAGACTAGCTGCTCGCTTTTTTATAACTTCAATATGATTATCACAGTCACCTACGGCTAGCAGCACACTTGCTGCCATGCAGCGCTGGCCTGCGCAACCGGTAAATGAGTCGCTGATTCCACGTCCCGCTATTTCCACGTCAGCGTCAGGCAGTAGAACAACATGATTTTTCGCACCACCTAAAGCTAAGACCCTCTTGCCTAAAGAAGTCCCAAGTAGATAGACTTGCCGAGCAACTGAGGTAGAACCGACAAAGCCGATCGCCTTTACTTTTTCATGACCAATAATTGCATTTACAACATCTGCACTACCTTGCAAGACTGTGAAAAGACCATCGGGTATCCCCGCAGCTTTTATCAAATTTGCAATTAGAAGCGAGGTCAATGGCGTTTTATCAGACGGTTTCCACACATAAGCATTGCCGCTTACTAAGACATTTGGGATTGTCCACATAGGAACCATTGCTGGAAAATTAAAAGGAGTTATATTTGCAACGACCCCTAAAGGTCGGCGTCGGTACTCACAGAAAACTCCTCGGGATACTTCTATGCGACCACCCATATCCGCATTTTGCTGGCTAAGTGCAAATTCAAGGACCTCAACACCTTTTAAAACCTCTGCCCTAGCTTCTGCAAATATCTTGCCGCTTTCGAGGCAGATCATTTCTGCTACACTATCAATTTCCGCCAAAAGCAGATTACGAAATACAAACAAACAAGCGCTACGTTCTTTTATGGGGGTTCGGCCCCAAGCTTTCGCAGCTTCATCAGCATGTTCTATCGCGCTAGATACCTGATTCGCAGTTGCAGCTGACGCCAGACCAACGACCTTGCCTAAATAAGGGCTAATGACTTCGATGCGACAACTTTCATCAAAATGCCACTGGCCTTTAATAAAATTCCCTACCTGTATTGTCTTTTCCGGAACTCTAACTAACAATGGTAACTCTCCGCCTTCAACGCCTTCAAATTGCGTCCTAGTATTTGGAGACAACTGAAAATTCAAATGTCCAAACTTTGTTATCCGATGAAAGTAAAAGCTAAATATACACTTAATTGGTTTAAGCCCAAAGTCATAAATGACCTATCGATGAGCCAGTTTCTTAGGTATTTCCTTTGCACTATAATATAATCAATAGGAGAATCAGCCAGATACATACAATTTCGCTGCCAGCGGAATACTCTAGGGGCCTTCAGATGAACCTGTTTTTTTTAAATATTATAAAAATTCTTATAGTAGGAATTTTTTTCGTTTCTTGCACGAGAGCCAATTTTAGCGCTCCGAGCCCAGGACTTCCGCCATCACAAAACCCCGACGACAAAGATCCGCCGGACGGAAAATTGCCACCGGATATTGATGATCCAAAATTGCCGCCTTTTGATGATGGCAAACTCCCTCCGCCCGGAAAGGATCCCGGACAATCCGAATTTCGCAGCTGTGAACCTAACAATCCAAACAGCCTGCCGATTCGCGTTTCTGCTTATAAAATTCAAGGAGAAATTTTCAATCGCATCCCACAGCCACATCAATTTAATGGCGACATTGAAAAATATCGTCGTGCAGCTATGGGTTACAAATTGATGAATTTATCGATGAATCAAATCATTTCTCAACAAAACCCATTTACTCAATTCTGTATGTCACATTTTAATGTACCAGAAAGAGACTTTAATACCGGTTTCCCAAAAAATGACGGCAGTGGGCACTTCATTCATGAATATGAGTGGTTTGCTTTGCATGCCTCAGCAATGATAGTACTTGACGAACCGGGTAATTATAGTTTTGCGCTTGCAAGTGATGATGGCGCTGTTTTCTACATAAATAGCCAAACTGTCGTCGATAATGATGGAGTGCATAGCCTCCTCAAATCTCCGGCTGGATCTTTTCATAATACCAGAGCAGGTGCAACGCTGCCGTTTGTAGTCAACTATTTCCAGGGGCCAAAATGGAAAATTGCTTTACAGCTCTATTGGAAAAAGCCAAGTTCTAACCACTTTGAAGTTATCCCCCCAAGCGCATTTCGTTTTGGTGGATAGTTTTAACGCAATTAAAATTTAAGGTCTAAATACTACCATGGCGATAATTATCAGCATCGCGATGGTTGGCACCTCGTTGAGAAAACGAAGTATTTTAGACCTTGGATTTGGCATTTCTAAACGAAAAATCTTAACTAAGTACCCAGCATAAAAAGTACTTGCCATCAGCCCCGCAGCAGCGAGCAGTTTAAAAACAAACCAATTGTAGCTAAGCAGCGCTTGGTTTAACCAAATCATAAAAATCGCAAAGACAAATGCCACCAGCATTGCCGGAAAGGTTATATATTTATAAAGTCGCATTTCCATGAGACAAAATTGCTCATGAACTAAGCGTTTTTCGTTTATCAGGCGCTTGGATTCGATATTTTCAGCGTGATAAACGAATAAACGATAGATATAAAGAATACCTGCCATCCAACTGATGACCGCAATGATATGTACATATTTGCAAATTAAATCGAGCATCTTTTGTAATATAAACTTTTGAGTGTAAAATAAAACCAAGAGTTTTTAAT
>JAGOVF010000148.1 GCA_018060885.1 Oligoflexales bacterium
AAGTGGCAATGCGTAATTGCCAATAGCATTTTCGATAAAAATATCGGTCAACTCTTGGCCCAAAGGTCTAAACTCAAGTAAAGCTTGTTTTTGGTTTTGACTCAGTTCAGCAAATTGTTCAACCCAGCGCACACGTTCACTTAGTGGCAATTCATAGAAACCAGGTATGCGGGAGCTTTTTTGTGTTTCTTTAGATACTATACTTTTATTATGACTTTTCTTTTGAATAGTTGATTTGTTTTCTTGGATACAAGAAACACGCGCGGAAATTTCTGTAGAATTTTGTGCAGAGATTATATCTTGTTTTACATTTATAGACGAAGGCCCTTTACTTTCCATTTGAATCGATCCCTTTATAAGCAAAGTCGCCAAAGTGAATCTTACTGCTCAATTGTCTAAGATTTTTGCTTCCGCAAACCATCATGGATGTTTTTAGCTCGCGTATATATCGTAGTAGTAATTGCAAGACCGCATCTTCGGAAATAAGCGCTGCACGAAAAAGCGGGAGTCCAAATCCTACCATAGAAGCACCTAAGGCTATTGCCTTAGCCGACATTAAACCGTTGCGCATTCCGCCAGTTGCAATAAGAGGGCAATCTAGATTTGAAATTTTGCTCAAAGCATGCAGTGCGTATGCAGTAGGGATGCCCCAATCGCGAAATGTATCTGCGACTTGTTTAGTCTCTTCTGAATGTGATCTCGCACCTTCAATATAGGCCCAAGAAGTACCACCTCGTCCACCAACATCAATCGCGGCAACACCGGCGTTTTTGAGTTGAAGTGCGGTTTGTGGATCAATGCCACAGCCAACTTCTTTAATGATCACAGGAACAGAAAGCTGATGAGTGAGTTCGGCGATGCGATTGATGATAGCGGAAAAATCTCGATCGCCTTCATCTTGTATAAGTTCTTGTAAGACATTTGCGTGGATAGCAAGCGCGTCAGCATCAATCATCGAAACGGCTGTTTTGGCGAGAGCGACGAAATTTTTATTGCGTAATTGTGCCAGTCCTAAATTTCCAATAAGAAACAAATCTGGATAGCTATTTTTAAGTTGGAAAATTTCTGCAAGCTCGGGGCTTTCAAGAGCGATGCGCTGAGAGCCTACACCCATTGGTATATTCAATGCGCTAGCTGCTGCAGCAAGTCTTTGATTTATTTCTTTGCCTTTTTCTATGCCGCCAGTCATACCGCTTATTAAAAACGGCGCGCTAAATTGCCTATTTAAAAAAGAACAGTGAATATCTAAATCGTTCCAATCTAATTCCGGAAATGCTTGAGGAACGAAATTATAATCTTCAAATCCAGTTTTGCGATCACTGCTTTCAACATCTGATTCACCACATATAGCGATATGCTGATTTTTTCTCTGTTCGTTTTGTATTTGGGTCAATTGTTTCAAATTTGGAGTTGCCTTAGTAGTGGACTGCGAGCGTTTACTTTTCCAATAGATTGATTTGTATGATAAATTAATTAACAGTAACGCCGAATTGATTTAGGCCCCTAGGGGTCTAAGCAACCTAAACTTATGAGTCTCGGCCTCAGGAGTCAAGCTTGATTTCAGTCAAAAATATCGCGAAGAGTTTTGGGTCAAGCCAAGTACTGAGAGACATCTCTTTCAATGTCCAATCTGGTGAAAAGATTGCTCTTTTGGGGCCTGGCAGTTCTGGTAAGTCTACCATTATTAAAGTCATCCTTGGGCTTATGCCGCCCGATTCTGGAAATATTGAGCTTTTCGGAGAAGACTTTCTGGCTATGAAAGGATCACAGCAGCAGCAACTCCTGCGTCGAGTCGGAATGGCTTTTCAACAGGGCGGGCTTTTTGATTTTATGTCGGTATACGACAATTTGGCCTTTGCGACTAACCATATGACAGACTTTTCTTCAGATAAGAGTCGTGAACAAATCAGCAAAGTTCTGGCGGGGGTGAAATTGCCCGGTGCCGACAATAAATTCCCCTACGAACTGTCAGGTGGGATGCAAAAGAGAGTCGGCATTGCGAGAGCTTTAGCGATTGAGCCCGACATTGCAATTTTTGATGAGCCGACGGCTGGACTTGACCCGGTCACGTCTACTATCATTCTCAACATGATATTCGATCTAGGTGCGAGTAAATCAGATCGTACACTCATGGTCGTGACTTCAAATGTTGAAGTTGCAATTCGTTTTGCCGATCGTATTGTCATGATCAATGATGGTGTGGTTGTCGCCGATGGACCTTGGCGCGATCTAATATTAAACGGCGATGAATGGGTGCAGCATTATTTGTCCGTTAGGCTCATTGGTCTTGATGAAGAGTATGCTCAGGGGCTGCACTTGCCAAAGGCTTTTATTGATCGGCATTGGATAACACGGTCATTTTGAGCAATGCGAAAGATCCAATAATGTTAATTGAGATCCTTCGCCTTCGGCTCAGGATGACAGATAGATCCTTCGCCTTCGGCTCAGGATGACAGATAGATCCTTCGCCTTCGGCTCAGGATGACCCGAGGCGGGCTTGAGTGCTTTCTACCAAATCTGCAACTGCCATGATAGAATAATTAACAATACTTGCACTATAATATGAAAATGGAATTTATGAAAAGTAAGGAAAAACAAAAATATTTTTGTTTAGCTATTTATTTAAGCACTTTGATGCTGATGAGTGCGTGTACCTCGACTAAGACGGCAGATCCAGAAGCTAAAGTTGAAGGTCGCCTTTCTGTCGAAGAAGAAAAAATCATGCAAGAATTGCAAACAGAAATTGAACTAGGCCGCAATATGGCTGGACGCTTGCTACAATTTTATGGGGTTGTAGAAGATAGTAAACTTCAAAGATATATCAACACCGTTGGAACCTATGTTGGTACGTTTAGTGAAGCACCAGAAAGACGCTATATGTTTGCCGTGTTAAATGATGAAAGTGTGAATGCGTTTGCATGCCCAGGCGGTTATATATTGGTGACCTTAGGTGCACTGCGCTTAGCGCAAAATGAAGCTGAACTTGGAATGATTTTAGGTCATGAAGTTGCGCATGTCGGAAAAAAACATATGTTTACAACCCTGCAATCCATGGATGAAAAAGAGATGGAAAAAAATGCAGAAGAACTTTCTAACAAAGAAAATTTGCCTGAGTCGATGATGGTTCGCAAAAGACCAAAACCAGAAGAAGGTGGATCTGCTTTTCATGACTTTCTTGCGAAGTATGTGACTGGTGGGGCGGGAGCAGGGTTAAGTGTATTAAAAGCTGCTAGAGCTGGTATGAATGTTATTTTGGAAAAAGGTTTGGATCATAAATTTGAGTTTGAGGCTGATCATGAGGGTGTAAAGTATGGAATAAGGGCGGGATATCATCCTAAGGCAATGAATGAATTTTTAGATCGCATGTTAAAAAACACTCCTGAAGAAAAAAGAAAAATTCTCGCAAAAACGCACCCTAAAATTGAAGACCGAATTGAAAAAGTAAACAAACTCCTCAAAAGTATGGAAGCAGAGACTATTGTGGGTGCAAAAGGCACTAAACGATTTGCGAAATATCGAGAAACATTTAAAAAAATAAAAACACCGCAAATAAAAAATAAATAACATTAGAACGAAAATTAGAGGCAAAAAAATTAGGAAATAGGTAAAAAATTTGGAGTCGAGACTCATGTGGATTAAAAATTTATTAAAGTTGGTATTGTCTGCGATTTATTTGATAAGCAATTTTTCTTTTGCAGATCAATTCCATTATCATAACGTGTTAATCGGAGATCGTGCTGTCGGTCTGGGCGGAGCATATGCTGGCGTTTCAGATGACGCTTCTGGTGTGTATTATAATCCAGCAGGTCTCGCCTTTGCGCTTTCCAGTGATATATCCGGTTCGGCAAATGCCTTCTATAGTAAAAAATACACGTATAAAAAGACTATCGGAAACGCAAATTATGTTGAGAACAGCAGTGGTTCTTTGCCGTCATTTTTTGGTGGTATTCAAAAACTGGAAAAAACTGTGCCTGGTTTAGTTGCGGGGTTCGGACTCTATTCAACCGATAGCGAGCTTAGAGATCAAAATGATGTGTTCGACAATCTACCTTATGGCGCTACAACGATACGACGCTTGCATCGGGCGCAAAATATGCGAGCTTCAACCTTTAATTATTCAGCGGCTGCAGCCCTCCGTGTGAGCGGAACTTTTGCAGTCGGAATGGCTTTGAGTTATTTTACTGTCGATGAACTTTTTCAGGACTATCAAGATATTAGTTCGTACGAAACCGGCACAAATTTATTAGCGGATAATTCTCAGAACGTACGCCAACATCTTACTGCAAATGGTTTTGAGCCAACAATAGGTATGCAAGTTTCTGTGACGAGTAAATTGTCTTTGGGTTTTGTTTTAAAAAAAGGTTTTTACATTTCGCAGAAATATGAAAACAACATTGAGTCTTCTTTCATACAATATGGGGTTCCTCGCGATGAAGTTGTAGCTGCTCCGGGAGAAGTCCAACAAGGTTCGGCAACGCGACGCACAATATCTAGTTATAAAGACGACGAACCTCTAGGAACTATGCCATTAAGTGCGCGACTTGGCTTGGCTCTTTTTGCAAGCACGAGATTATTGTGGACCTTTGATATGACTTATTTTGAAGGAGTAGACTTCTCTGCCAGCAAGCTATTGAAACAGTATCAAAAGGAGCCTGTTATGAATCTAGCGACTGGCGCGGAGTATTATTTAACGCCTTCCATTCCCTTACGATTAGGATTGTTTACTAACAACGACGCACGCCCTGAAGTCGAAAGTAATAAAAAAAACCAAGCTGACCACATTGATTTTATTGGTGGCACAGTCTTTTTAGCTTGGACCCAACCAAATAGCCAGATCGCACTCGGAGTTGTCCAGCAAAATGGCGAAGGTAAAGCACAAAAAGTTGGCGGTGTTGTCGATATTCAAGATGTTGAAGCAACTTCAACTACAATAGCATTTTCAGCCACTCACAGTTTTTAGGCGTAATTTCTCTAAGGATTCTTATCTATTTTGTCCAGAAGGCATCACTCTATCAGCGCTTATATTAGAGCAGACAAGAGGATTCGCATCTGTTAGGATAGAGCTTTGTTTTTCAAGAAAAAATAGTCAGGTCTGAGTGACTCTGTGAGGTAATTAGAATGAGTGATATAGATAGCATACCTTTTACAAAAGAAGGTTATGAAGAATTAAGTGCCGAGCTTGTTAGATTGAAAAAAGGCGAAAGGCCTCAAGTTATCGCCGATATCGAAGAAGCTCGTGGTCATGGTGATTTAAAAGAAAATGCCGAATATCATGCGGCGAAAGAGCGCCAAGCCTTTATTGAAGGGCGTATTGCTGATTTAGAAGATAAGTTGGCGAGAGCTCAAGTTATAGAGCCACAAAAGTCAGAAACTAAAGTACGTTTTGGAGCTTTTGTTTCTGTCTGCGACGAAGAGAATGGAGAAGAAAAGACTTACCGCATTGTCGGCGATCTTGAAGCTAATTTAGAAAAAATGAAAATATCTGTTAGTTCGCCTATCGCAAAAGCATTGTTAGGAAAAGAAGTTAACGATCTTGTAGAAGTGCGAGCCCCAAAAGGAATACGCGAGTACGTCATTAAAGACGTACGTTACTGATTAATTCATAATATACGTGGGGTGGATCGCCCCATATCCGCGAGCCACTGTTGCCAGTTGCTCATATGACTATAAATCAATAAATTTGTTTGCCGCCCTTTAGTGATACTGCCGTGTGTTTCTGTAATATCGAGACTAAAAGCGGCGTTGTATGTAACCGCAGCTAAAGCTTCAGCGGCTTTCAGGCCGCAATGAAGCGCTGCGAGGCTGCTTAAAAAATGAAGATTATTGAGCTGACAAGACCCAGGGTTAAAATCAGTCGCTACAGCTAAAGCACAGCCTGCATTGCGGATTTCTTCAGCTTGGCGAAAGGGGATTTTTGTATAAAGCGAGGTTCCAGGCAAGAGGGTGGCTGTAACTTTGTTTTGTGCCATCAGTTGTAAATTCACTTGGGTAGCATGTTGCAAGTGGTCAGCAGATTTCGCGTTGAAATTTGCCGCGGCTTTAGCGCCTTCGCTGTTGCTAAATTCATCTGCATGGATACGTAGAGAAAATCCTGCTTTTTCGACGGCCATAAAATAGGGCGCAGATTCTTCGGCAGAAAAGTAGCCGGTTTCTATAAATGCATCGAAGGCATCAGCCAGTTTTTCTCTTTTAACTTCAGGAATGAGTTCATTAATTATTGATTCAATATATAAGCGTTGATCAGAAAAGTCCGGGCTACGGTCATGCAAAGCTAGGCAAGATACATAGAGTAACTGATCAGTATGTTTTTTAGCTTGTTGAATTATTTTCAAATGCCTTAATTCTTCTTTTACAGAAAGACCATAACCAGTTTTTACTTCGACAGCCATGATGCCCTGGCACCTATATTCACTAAGCCTTTGTAACAGTAGATCAAGTAGTTCAGCATCGCTGGCTTTACGCGTTGCGGAAATAGTTGATTGAATTCCGCCACCGCTGGCAGCAATACTTTGGTAGCTTTCTCCATCAATGCGCCTAGAAAAATCTTTTGCTCTAGACCCCGCAAAGACGAGGTGAGCGTGCGAATCTATTAATGCGGGTATAATTAAGGAATTTTTGCAATCTTGGCGCGGCCAATCATTATATTCGCTGGGTAGTGCTTCGTTTTTATCTGACCCATACGCAAGGATTTTTTTATTATCCACTGCTAACCAAGCTTGTTCGACAATTCCTAGATCGCTCTCTTTAATTTCTCCGCCTGGATAGCCTCTCTTAGCGAGGGGTTCTAAGCTTATCAATTGTCCGATATTTGTATAGATTTGGCGCAAATTTAAGCCTCAAGTTGTTCTGGATCTATAGTCCATTCTGTGCCGCTAGGCGTGTCTTTTAAAATAATGCCTTTTTGTAAAAGTAAGTCGCGTATTGCGTCACTTTTTGCAAATTTTTTATCTACTCGCGCTTGTTTGCGATCAGATATTAATTGATCAAGCTCAGGTTGAGTCATTGAAATTTTATTAAGATAACGAGCTTTGAGTGTTTGGAGAAATTGCAAGGGCTGTTCTTGGAATAGGCCGAGGACCTCGCTAACCTTTTTTATTTCTTTGCTTAATAACCAGGCGCTTTGCTGCCTAGCAGGAGAATCTTTTGTTTTAAGAACTTCTTGTGCTTTTTTAAAAGCTTTATTCAAAGCTGCAAGAGCCATTGCGGTATTTAAATCATCTTGCATAGCACTGACAAACTCTTTTTCAAGAAGATTTGCTGCGTACATTGGCAGAACTTCTGCCTGCGTATCTTTGGCAATTGCATCGAGCTGCATTAGAGTTTCATAGGAATAAATTAAACGACCCAAGCTTTTTTGAAATTCTTGTAAACTAAAATCGATATTTGAGCTGTAGTGGTGACTTAGAATTCCTAATCGCAAAACTTCAGGTGGCCAATCATTTAAAAAATCATGAATAAAAATATGATTACCTAGGCTTTTAGACATTTTCTGTTTGTTGATAGTCATAAGACCACAGTGCAACCAAAATTGTGCATATTCACAGCCATTAGCTGATTCCGATTGGGCAATTTCATTCTCATGGTGAGGGAAAATGAGGTCAAGACCACCACCATGGATATCGAATTTATCACCAAGAAATTTTTTTGCCATAACACTACATTCAATATGCCAACCTGGGCGTCCCAGTCCCCATGGGCTTTTCCATGAAGCGTCTGGTGTATCATCCGCCTTCCATAGGGCGAAGTCTAATTCGTCTTCTTTTGCCTGCTGGCCGCCCGCAAGATCACGAGTGCCGCTGCGAAGTTCGTCGGGATTGCGGTTTGAGAGTTTTCCGTAATCGTGTTTAGCTCGAACGCGATAGTAAACATCGCCGTTGCTTTGGGCATAGGCAGCTTTTTTTTCGATCAATACAGAAATCATCTCAATAATTTCGGGTATGCATTCTGAAACTTTTGGCTGAAAATCAGCATCTTCTACCCCAATTGCATTCATATCTCGATCAGTAGATGCAATCATTTCTGACGCAAGCTTTAGGGGCGAAATCCCGAGCTGCTCAGCTTTAGCAATGATTTTGTCATCAACATCAGTATAGTTTCTGACATAGATTGTTTTATAGCCGCAATATTTAAAAAACTGCCGCATGACATCGAAAAAAATCGCTTGCATAGCATGCCCTATATGAC
>JAGOVF010000149.1 GCA_018060885.1 Oligoflexales bacterium
TCGTGGATCTGAGCATCTCTTAAATTGTTCTCCGATTAAAGATTTTAATGAGCCTGGTGCAGAGTGTAATGGTTGGATTCTCGACAATGTCTTAGCTGAGTTTGGTGGTGTAGATTATTCTATATATGGAAATGCAAAAGTCATTGTGCGCATTAATCATTCTTGGAATCCCGCGGAAGGTGGGACTCTTGATTATTCTAATCCTGAGGCATTTTGCAATAAGGTAGCACTCTACGCAAAAAACTCGACGGCGGCGCATTATTGGATTATCGGCAATGAGCCCAATCTAGCAATTGAAGGCCCTAATCGAGTTGTTGATCCGATAGAATATGCAAAAATATTTGTACTTTGTCGCAACGCTATTCGAGCTGAAAAGGGCCATGAAAGCGATATAGTTTTACCGGCAGCAGTAGCTACCTTCGCTCCGGATGTTGCAGGGGGTGCCGCTAATTATTTGAAATATCATCATGATTTGTTGGCTGAAATTTTAAAAATTGACGAGAACGCTATTGATGGCATTACTATTCATGCAAAAACAATAAACTGCAATACCGGAGATAGCGCTTGTTTTTCTGAAGCTAAAGAAAATTTCGAAGAATTTATAAATATCGTCAAACAATCACCTCAAGCAGTCATAACAAAACGTGTACCTATTTTTTTAACCGAAGCAAATCCGCATGGCTCAGAGACTTCTTGGACGAATTCAAAAAATTGGATTAGTTATGCCTATGATTTAGTAAACGCTTACAATCAAACAAACCCACCAAACAAAGTTCATGCGATGTTTATTTATCGTTGGGATAATGGTGATAGCCTACCCCAATATAATGAATATGAATTCATTGGATTGGAAAGTGTCGAAATTGATTTTAGAAATGCTGTGAAAAAGGGATATTTGCAGCCTGATCAATTTAAAGTTTTTATGCCCACAGTGAATTTTCAGTAGGGTTAAAAATCACTTGTAGGACTTCAGTTTTGTTTTGGACGAATAAATACAGAGTCTTTTAGCAAATTATAGCAGGCTGAAAGTTTTTTGAATGTTTCAACTTGGTCGGGAGCTCGGTCTGGGTGCGTCTTTTTAGCTAGGGTTAAATAGCGTTTTTTAAGAATAGTCAATTCAGGATAGCTTTGAAAGCCAAGATAGCGCAAGGCGGCGTATTCTGTCAAAACTGAAGAATCTATTTGAGATGCTTCATTTTGCTTAGCTTGGGCTTGAGTATGACGGTGTTGCGAAAAGGCTGCGCGCTGCTTGCGAGCAGATTCAGTGTAAACATTTGAATTATGATCGTTGGATTTATAACTTTCTTGCCTTTGCGGCTCTTTCTCTTGCAATTGCGCTTGCCAAAGCTGAGAGCTTGCTAACCAGAGTTTCTGAAAACATTGTTGTAGGATGTTTTTAGAGTGCATAAGACTTTCACTAACATTGTTTAAAAACCCGAGCAACAAGGGACTCGTTATCGAGTCGGGAATATTTGTTTCCCACTCAGCTGAACTAATATCCAGTCGAAAATTTTCTATTTGGATAAAAGACAATTTTAGGAGGTCTTGGTTGAGAGCGATTAAATAAGTCCAAAGGCAGGCCTGCAAAGGGAGGTCTTGGCTTGGTATCTGACCATTAAATGCAGTCTTTAGCTGCTCTTTCAGCTGAGGAAGCTCTGCGACTTCATAGTGTGAAAATACCGGTAAACTTAAAACTCCTTTTGCAAACGGAGCAGACTTCGCGAAGACAAATTGGCGAAACCACGCCTGCGGCCGCGCCGCTGTTAATAGTCCGAGCCGGTATGAAAGGGTTTTTTCGAGCTGTTTTGCCCGCGAGAGCAAGTTAGTCACTTTATCAACTTGCGAGGGATTTGGCTGGATTTGCTCACGCAAATGGCGAACGAAATTCAGCTTGCTGTTAAGATTCTCATCTAAGACATTTAATGTTTCATAGACTGAACCTTCGCTTTTTATAGCGGGTGCGAACCAATCTAGATCAACTAGTTTCGGAGTGCTTTTATGGAGCGGTTCAATCGGCATTCTTTTTATCCACGGATTTAGCAGGCGAGTTGTGTTTAGATTCTAATTGTTCTGAGAGTCGATTAAGCTCCACAGCGAGCTCTTGCATCAAATCACCTCGACGTAGAAAGGTTCTAGAGTCGTAAGCGCCTGAAATAAGTCCTCGAATGTGTCTCCGTAGGGCATAAGCTGGGCCTACCATTTTATGAGTAAAAAGGATGGAAATTAATAAATTGGCACACATAAAAAGAACAGCTAATATAAAAAGCCAGGTAATACTGTCAGAGAGATATGTTTGTGCAATCGAAAATACCTCGTCTTCAAGTTCCGTAGCTTCGAGTACAATTGCAAAAAAATCATTTAGTTGAACATAGACCACAGCACTTACTGCAGATATAAAAATAAGAGCAGCCAGATTAGCGTATACCCCCATTCGCATTTGGGTATAGGGTTCAAGTAAAAAATTCAAAATTCGACGCTGAGAAGTTTTTTTGTATGCGGCCTCTGAAGAAGTATCTTGAGACGGAGAAGACCCCGGTGAATCTTGTAGAGATGACGACATGATAACCTCCTTTTCTACATTGTATCTTATTATCAATAATATGTTGAGTACACGCCCTTATTGAAATAATTGCAGCGCTCTTATAAGCTAAGTTTCTTTTCAAGAGATTTTTGGAGGTGCCTAATGTCCATTCCACTACCACAAAACGAGGCAGTGAAGCCATATGCTCCAGCTAGCAATGAGAAAAAATTAGTTAAAAAGACTCTTTTAGAAATGCGGCAAAATCCTCAGGATATTTTCAGCGTGGTTGCTGGGGAACGCATTCGAGGCGGTAAGTCCGAGAAAATTTGTAGCCCTCACGCTAAGAACATGGTGCTTGCCCATGCCTATGGAGCAGAAGAAAATACGATAGATCTCGCGATCAAAAACGCTTGTCAGACACAAAAAGAATGGGCGCGTATGAGTTTGTTAGATCGTGCAGCAGTATTTTTAAAGGCGGCAGATCTGCTTGCCAGTGATTGGCGGCCATCTATTAACGCCATCACCATGCTGGCGCAGAGCAAAACCATCCACCAAGCTGAAATCGACGCAAGTTGCGAACTTATTGATTTTTTTAGATTTAATGCTTATTTTGCAAAAAAAATAGCTGAAGAACAACCCCTGCATTCACCCTTCGGCAATTGGAATTTAAGTGAAGCCAGAGGATTAGAAGGCTTTGTATTTGCGGTTGGGCCATTTAATTTTACTTCTATATCCATTAACCTCGCTTGTGCGCCGGCGTTAATGGGCTGCGCGGTATTGTGGAAACCAGCACTGGCCGCACTTCCGGCTTCTTACCTAGGATTACAATTATTGGAAGCGGCAGGATTGCCACCGGGGGTCATCAACCTCGTCACCGGCGATGCTTCTATGATCGGAAAAAAAGCGCTCGCTCATCCTGAGCTGGCGGGGATTCATTTTACCGGTTCAACCTCTACCTTTAATCATCTTTGGCAAGAGGCAGGTAAAAACCTCAGCCATTATCGTAATTATCCCCGCATTGTCGGCGAAACGGGCGGCAAAGATTTTGTGTTTGCTCACCCCAGTGCGGATGCGCAGAATCTAATCACGGCCTTAATCCGCGGAGCCTACGAATACCAGGGGCAAAAGTGCTCTGCGGCTTCTCGTGCCTACATACCTCGGAGTCTCTGGGGGCAGATCAAAGATCGCCTTATTGGGGAAATTAACGAAATCAAAATGGGCGATCCCGAAAACTTTACGAATTTCATGGGAGCCGTTATCGATGCACGCGCCTTTGCAAAAATAGAATCCTATATCGAGCACGCACGCTCAAGTAACGAGGCCGAGATTTTAGCGGGGGGTTCTACTGATGATAGTGAAGGGTATTTTGTCCGTCCGACCTTAATTCAAGCAAAGACCCC
The DNA here is from genome assembly GCA_018060885.1 of Oligoflexales bacterium. Lineage (GTDB taxonomy): Bacteria > Bdellovibrionota_B > Oligoflexia > Oligoflexales > JAGOVF01 > JAGOVF01. The sequence goes on from JAGOVF010000149.1 coordinate 3,922, forward strand.
GCGCTATCGTTCTATGGTGGAAGAAATTTTTGGTCCGGTTTTGACGGTGTATGTCTATGAAGATAAGGATTGGCAGCAAATGTTGACCGAGTGTGATCAGGCGACTTCTTATGCTTTGACCGGCGCTATTTTTGCGCAGGATAGACGAGATTTGCGAGTGATGCAGGATATTTTGCGTTACTCGGCAGGAAATCTATACATTAACGATAAGCCAACAGGAGCCGTTGTTGGGCAGCAGCCTTTTGGAGGCTCAAGAGGATCGGGAACTAACGATAAAGCTGGTAGCGTCTATAACTTAACGCGTTGGGTATCGCATCGCACAATAAAAGAAAATTTTATGAACATCCCAAATTATCGTTATAGTTTTATGGACGAAGCTTGATTTATTAGATTTTCTAACATAGCGTTTACGGGATTAAATTTTCAGGAGGTACATTATGAGCGTATTAGTAGGAAAACAAGCACCAGATTTTTCAGCAATGGCAGTTGTGAATGGCGATTTCAAAGCAAATTTTAAGCTATCAGATTACAAAGGCAAGTATGTTTGGTTGTTCTTTTATCCTTTAGATTTCACTTTCGTTTGTCCAACAGAACTGCACGCATTTCAGGATAAACTAGAAAAGTTTAAAAAATTAAATTGCGAAGTGATTGGCGTTTCTGTAGACAGCCATTTTTCGCACATGGCATGGATTAAGACTCCAAAAAGCGAAGGTGGCATCGCTGGTGTTACATACCCTTTAGTAGCGGACATCAATAAAACAATTTCTCGTGATTATGACGTTTTGATTCCAAGTGATGGCGTTGCTTTACGCGGATCTTTCCTTATTGATAAAAAAGGCATAGTCCGTCAGCAAACAATCAACGACCTACCTTTAGGTAGAAATATCGATGAGTTTTTGCGCCTACTTGAAGCCCAACAATTTACGGAAGAACATGGCGAGGTTTGTCCGGCAAATTGGGAAAAAGGCAAGAAAACAATGAAACCAAGCCAACAAGGTTTGAAAGATTATTTTGCTTAATAAGTTTATGCAGCGAATTACGGCTTCAGAACTTATTGAAGCCTACGATGTTTTTTTAATTGATGCTTTTGGAGTGCTGCTCGATGAGAGCAGCACTTTTTTGCATTCGCAAAGTTTTTTAAGTGAAATAATTAGACGAGGCAAACAGTTCCGCATCATTACTAACGGTGCTGCACAGAATACCCAAAAAACCGCGCTCAATTATTTTAAAAAAGGATTGGTTGTTGATCCCGCATTGATCATTAACTCTGGTGGCTTGCTGAGTTCTTATCGTGAGCAGAACGTCGGAATAAGCCCGATTGCTTATATAGTAGGTGATCATAATGCCAAGGAACTTGCTGAAGAATGTGGCTTCCAGTGTTTATCAGAAACACAAATTGACCAAGCAAATACCATTATCGTTATGGACGAAGGCAATGTCGAACTTAGTCCTTGTGTCGCAAGAGTCATCTCGACTCTTTATCGAAAATTAGATCGCCGAATTCCTGTTTCGTTACTGTGTCCTAATCCAGACTATTTATATCCAAAATCAAAAGATAATTTCGGTATTACCGCTGGCTGTGTTGCCCACATGATCGAAGGAGCCTTGCAACTTCGTTATGGCACGCAAGCCCCGAGTTTTGTGCGACTTGGTAAACCGAATCACTTTATATATGACGTGGCAAAAAAGAGTTTTGCAGATGATGCGCGTATAGTCGCATTAGGAGATCAATTACAGACGGATATTCTCGGTGCGAACGAAAATAATATTGCATCTTGCTTACTGCTAACCGGAATGGGCAATGAGCAACAAATTCAAAATTCATGCATAAAGCCTAAATATTTAATGAGTGATTTAGCTCTGAGATAGAAACACATAATCAGCGTGGTTTTTTTCTTTTTGGTAAAAAACCCACCAAAGGGCGGCATTGGCAGGGCCGATTTCGTCTTTTGTAAGGTTTAATATTGGTGGAGTTGAGCTTAATTTTTTGTCACTTAGAGGAGATTTCAGATTAAGCAGGTCAATTTTTGCCGCTATAGAACGTTTACCCTGCTCGTCTAGACATCCAACATATTCGAAAGGGCTGTGCAAGCGTCCATCTATAAATGGATAAATTTGCCAGGTATCAGGTTTTTTGACCAGCGAGCAGACAAAACCAGATAAATTTTGAATAGAAGAACATCTGATGTTCATGGGAATTTTCTGCAATTGCTCAGCAAGTTCTATTTCTTTTAGTAAAAGTCGCCGCTTTTTCGGCGAGAATATGTTGCGCAAACTTCCACTCTGGCTTTTTTTAAGGCTAAGCAAAGAGTCTATCTGGCGATTGAAAAAAGCAAAAATCAGATCTTGGTGGCGCTCAGGAAAAAAGATATGTTTTTTGTCTTTAGCTAATTCGAATATTTCTGCAATTTTTTGTATAAGAATCCAACACTGTTTGGCATCGCTGATTGGCGCGAAGGCGGCGATCGTGTTCTCTTCTAGGGGCCCATATACGGGTTTTAATCCCTCTGGAGTGAGTACAAAATTAAGAATTTTGACTTGCCGCTGATGCCATGAATGTCCAAGCTGAATATGATCATATTTGTGCTGGGAATCTGTCGAGTATTCTTTCAATAAGCTTGCGAAGCGATGTGGCGTAACTTCTAATTCAATATGTTTGGCTTGCGCCGCTACTCTTAAAATTTGTCTTGGCAGTTGTGGCCATTGTTGGAAATTACGCAAGTCAGCGGCGAGATTAAAGCTGCTTGATTGAAAAATAAGGGTTTTAGCCTGGTTATAGAGGCGAAATACCCCTGGCTTATTTGGAATTTTTGTAAGCTCTCTCGCTTCTACTTCCCAACCTAATCTGATCGCGGACTCAAAGTCACCTTGTAAGCGAATGGCCGAACCTAGTTTAAGTGAGCCCTGTTCGACTAGGCGTTCGCGTAGTTTATTAAAAAGTTTCAGCGTAAGAAAAGTATCCTGCTCGGCACGGTGCAATTTTCCAGAATCAAGATTTAAAAAAGCACCTAATCCAGATAGTGATTTATTGGGTGCTTCTGGAAAAAGTTTTTCTGAAAGTAAATGAGTACAGAGGTAGAAATTATTTAGCTGTGTGTGGCAAATATGTTCTGCAAAATAGCGCAAGAACTTAAGATCGCCAATTGTGTTGTGACTGACCAAGACTGATTCACCTAGAAATTCTAAAAATCCCGGATAAACCGCAGCCAGCAAAGGCTCATCTTTTAGCATGGCATTTGTTAGACCCGTCATGCGGCGTACAATTGGAGGTATCGGTATCTGGGGGTTGACCAAGGAGTGAAAAGTTTTGACTATCTTATTGTGATGATACTTGAGCGCGAAAATTTCTGTGATAGAGTTTTTTTCTGGATTGCCACCGGTTGTCTCGATATCAAAAACGACAAATTCTAATTCTTCTAACAAACAGTTTAATTGTTCACGCATGTGTACGCTAATCGGCACAACCTGCGGGAGTGATGGTTTGAAGTTTCTATGGTTAATGAAATGATCCTTTTTTTATTGCGTTATAATTAGCTATTAGTGGATTTAAATTAAGTTTGAATATTTTAATTCTCCAGAATTAAAGCAAGCAAGTACTTTATGCTTGAGTTTAAAACCGTGATAGGGCGACCAGTGACTTTTTCCTAAGAGTTTTGTTTCATCGACTAAATACTCGCCTGCTTCCATAAAAACAAAGTCAGCAAAATTACCGGGTTTGATTTCTCCGAGTTTATCAAAGCCAAATAACTTTGCGGGTTTTGAGTTTGCCATGCTGAATAATTTTTCTAACGGGATCTTATTTCTCGCAAGACACTCAAAAAACAAAGGATAAAAAAGCTCTATGCCTGGAACTCCTGACGGAGCTTTTCGCACAGTCGTAGCTTTTTCCTCTTTTGTGTGAGGGGCATGATCGGTAGCCCAGATATCGATTTCGCCGTTTGAAAAATGACGGTTGAGTTGCTGCACTTCTTCTAGGGAACGAATAGGTGGATTCATCTTAACCAAGGAGCCAAATTTGGAGTAGTAAGACGTATCCAGCAATAAGTGGTGGGGAGCAACTTCGCAGCTAATGTGAGCGCCGAGTTTATTGGCCTTTAAAATCATAGCGACTTCTTGAGGCGTCGAAATGTGCGCAATGTGCACCGGTCTTTTATAGCGTATAGCCCACTCTAATATTGCCTCGGTAGATGTCATAGCAGCTTTGGAGCTGCGGATTAAACTATGAATTATAAAATCTTCAGGTTTTGAGC
>JAGOVF010000023.1 GCA_018060885.1 Oligoflexales bacterium
GCTCACTACTGGGTGACATTGATTTAGACCAAACAAACGAAGCAACCATAAAAGCAGTAAATAGCGGCATGGTAAAATTTGTTAACATCAATGAGGTCATCGTAAATCCAAGGCAGCCCAGAAAGTTTTTTGACGAGAAAAAATTAAAAGAGCTGTCGCAAAGCATTGCGATGGACGGCATCCTACAACCTTTGGTTGTTAAGAAACAGAGTGAGAATGAAGGCTATCTACTTGTAGCTGGCGAGAGGCGACTAAGAGCATCGAAGCTAGCCGGACTTACAGAAGTACCTGTAATTATAAAAGATTTTAGCGACAAAGACCTGCTCAGGCTTGCACTCATTGAAAACATCCAACGTAGTGATCTAAATGTTATCGAAGAAGCTCAGGCTATCAAAACATTAATTGAGGACTTAAATCTATCCCAAGAAGATTGTGCATCAAAGCTCGGCAAAGATAGAAGTACGATTGCAAATCTACTTCGGCTATTAGTACTACCGCAAAATATTCAAAATGATGTGGTAGAAAACAAAATCACAATGGGTCATGCGAGAGCACTTTTAAGTTTAAAGAATGAGATTGAAATCAGTCGAGCTCGAGACCTTATTGTAAAAAACAATTTAAACGTAAGACAGACTGAGCAGTTATGTAAAAAGGTATCAAGCGGATCGAAGTCATTAGTAAGTATAAAATCTTCTGGAACCGAAAAAGCCAATCCAAACATAGACTACTTGGCAGAAAAAATTCGCAATCACCTCAGAACCAAAGTGAAATTATCTGGGAGCGCAAGCAGAGGGAAGATAATTATTTCGTATTTTTCAATTGCGGAGTTGGAAAGAATTACTGAAATCCTTTCCTAAAAAAGCACCAAAACAACAGAATATGAGAAATAAGCGTGAGTTAAGAAATACTTTTAAAAACTACAAAAACTCGCTTGAGTATTCGTAAATAATAGTATAAAAACCTCAGCCTGATAGCTACTTAGAAAGACCAGAGGTTTTTGAAATGGCTGGAATTAATATTGTTCCGAATCCGGGAGTTCTTTCTGCCGCACTGGCACTTTTTCTTCTAAATGTTTACTTAGTTAAAATCTATTTTGTAATTCCATTTTTAAAATTAAAAGATTTGCGCGATAGCGCCACGAGTGGCTCAGAAAAAGAGTCGGCAGAAATGGCAATTGCGACGAGCGAAATTGAGTCGACTATTAAAAAGAAAAAGGATGCAACTTTAGCGGATGTTAAAACCTTAAGCCAAAAAGTTGTAGATACGGCAATACAGAAACAAAACCAAATCATTTTAGACGCACAAAAATTCGCGCAAAATGAAGTTGAGGCGCTTCGAAAAGATATTAAAAAAAGCTTTGAAGCTGAGATTAAAAAACTTCCAGAAATATCTCAAAAGCTCTCAGCACAATTTTACGACGCAATAGTTAAAAACTAGCAAATAAGGAACTATTTTGGATACGACTCAAGTACTTAAAACAGTCATATTACCCTATATCAACTTTATACTGTTTTTTATAATGTTGGTTTATTTTGCTAAAAAACCAATCATTGGAATATTAAAAGGTCGAAGAGACGAGTTTAACCAAAGTTCTCAAGCTGCAACAAAAAAGAAAAACGACACTGAGGCAAAGTATAAACAAGTAAAAAACCAAGCTGATAAGCTCGAAGAAGAGTTGTTGCGCATAAAGCAGGAAGCACTTGAATCAGCCGAGCTTAGAGCCGCTGAAATGATAGCCCAAGCGCAAGTCATTGCTGAGAACATAAAAAAAGAAGCCCAAAAAACGGCAGCTGTTGAAGTTTTAAACGCAAAGGCACAACTCAAGAGCGAAATAATTGCGACAATAAAAAGCCAAACTTTCGCAAAAGTACAAAATGAGTTTGATCAAAGTAAACAAAAGAGCTTTATTGAGGTTGGCGCTAAAAGAATCGAATCCCTATAATTAACATCCAGCGTTTAGGAATAAAATGTCACTAGGAGCTCATCAAACTATAGCAAAGAGATATGCGAAGGCATTCTATCTGCTTAGTTCTAAAAGCGGGACTCTAGAAAACGAGTCACAAACACTAGAAAAACTGGCTTATGTTTGCGTTAACAAAAAATCCAACGCTTTTCTACTTAGCCCTGTTGTAAACAAGGCTAAAAAGAAAGAGTTTCTTTGGCAAGTGATGGAAAAGATTAATGCTAGCGATAGTTTAAAAAACTTTATGTCTGTTTTGTTGGAAGCTGGGCGTTTGGCGCTGCTTGCAGATATAGAAAAATCTCTTAAAGAAATGATCCAAAAAGCAAGTGGAACTGAAGTTGTCGATATTACAACTGCTCGCGAATGCACTTCAGAAGAATACGAAAAAATTGAAGCTAGCATTAACAGAGTCTTAAAAAGACCCCTCGTCTTTAAAAGAAATATAGATCAAAAGATACTTGGTGGATTTAAAGCAGAATTTTCCAACAATGTTATTGATGCTACATTAAAAACAAAATTAGATTCATTAACAAAGGTGCTAGAAGCGTAGTGGTGCATAAAGCTTTGCGTACTAAAAGCTTAGCTTAAAAATATTAAATTATTAGGACGAATAGGTAAGGGCTCAAATGGAAAAAATTAATGTAGATGAAGTCAGTAGTATTATTAGCGATCGCATCAAAAATTTTGAGCAAGCGATTGAAATTTCAGAAGTCGGCACCGTTCTGATGGTTGGTGACGGTATAGCCCGCGCCTATGGACTTCAATCAGCGATGGCTGGCGAGTTAGTTGAATTTGCTAACGGCGTTAAAGGAGTTGTATTAAACCTTGAAGAAAACAATGTCGGTATTGCAATTATGGGCAGCACCGAGGGTATTAAAGAAGGTGATGTTGTAAAACGAACTAAAATGATTAGTTCAGTGCCAGTTGGCGAAGAGTTAATCGGACGGGTTGTCAACGCACTGGGACAGGCGATAGATGGAAAAGGTGAAATTAAATCGACAAAAACTGGAATGATGGAAGTAAAGGCTCCTGGTATTATTGCGCGTAAGTCAGTAAATGAGCCGTTGCATACAGGTCTTAAGTCTATTGATGCGATGACGCCGATAGGTCGCGGTCAACGTGAGTTAATCATTGGCGACAGAAAAACTGGAAAAACTGCAATTTGCATCGATACAATTATAAATCAAAAAAGCGAAGGCGTTATTTGTATTTATGTTGCAATCGGACAAAAAGCATCGACAGTGGCGCAAGTCGTCGAAAAGCTTAAAAAAGCCGGAGCTATGGATTACACAATTGTTGTCTCTGCAACAGCTAAAGATCCAGCTCCACTACAATTCTTTGCTCCTTATGCCGGCGCAACAATGGGCGAATATTTCAGAGATAAGGGCAAACACGTCGTCATTTTTTACGATGACTTGACCAAACAAGCGATGGCTTACCGTGAACTTTCTCTACTTTTGCGCCGTCCTCCAGGTCGTGAAGCTTATCCTGGTGACGTATTTTATATCCATAGCCGCTTGCTTGAGCGCGCTTGTAAGTTGAACGATAAAGAAGGTGGTGGATCAATGACCGCGTTTCCGGTTATTGAAACTCAAGCCGGTGATATTTCTGCATATGTACCAACCAACGTGATTTCGATTACGGATGGACAGATTTTCCTTGAGTCAGATCTATTTTATAGCGGTGTGCGCCCAGCGATGAACGTAGGGCAATCCGTATCACGTGTAGGTAGTGCCGCACAGGTTCCTTGTATGGCAAAAATTTCCGGTACTTTACGCTTGGAACTTGCGCAATACCGTGAATTGGCGGCCTTTTCGCAGTTTGCCTCGGACTTAGATGAAGCTACAAAAAGAACATTGAAACGCGGTGAAGTGTTGGTAGAAATATTGAAACAAGGACAGTATGTGCCAATGGACATAGCTCTTCAAGTTGCATCAATTTATGCCGGCACTAAAGGCTATCTAGATAAGCTAGAAAAAGGCACGATAAAAGCTTGGGAACAAGGGCTTCATGCTCACTTAAAGTCAAAATACAGCACGATGTTAGACAAAATAAGCGGGCGCGCAGCACTTAAAGAAGTGGAAAGCGATCTTAACTCAGCAATTAAAGAGTTTAGCGAGAGGTTTTCAGGCTAATGGCAAACCTAAAAGACATTCGCAAACGCATTGGTAGTGTCAAAAACACCCAAAAAATTACTAGAGCTATGAAACTAGTTTCTGCAGCTAAGTTTGCAAAAGTCAGTATCGCAGCAAAGTCAGCTGCGCCTTATGGCGATGGCCTTGCCGCAATGGTTCATGAGTTAAGCGAAATTCTTGGTGATAAGATCAAATCCGATCTTTTTGAAAGTCGGCAAGAAAAGAAAGTTACCGTAGTGGTCATTTCCAGTGATCGCGGTTTATGTGGTGGATTGAACGCAAACATCAATAAAAAACTCGCCACCTTTTCAAAAGAAAAAAAACTTCAGCAAATCAGTGTGGATGTTGTTAGCTTAGGCAGGAAAGTCTCTAGCTTTGTTAACAATAATGGTCAGCTTTTCACCTCAGTGCTTTTTAAAAGAGAAAAAGTCATTGAAAAGCCTAATAATGACGGTGCAAAAGACATAGTTGACATCATGACCAAGCGTTTCAGAGACAAAGAGACGGATGCAGTTTATCTTATCTATCCGAAGTTCATATCGGCTCTTTCGCAGGTTCCCACAGTGGCAAAACTTCTTCCAATAGACCAAAGCGAAGTCACCAACGTTGCAAATATAAAAACAACTTCATCAAGTAGTCATTCAAAAAACAGCAATATGGTTGTTAATTACATCGTTGAGCCAAGTCCAGAAAAATTATTAGATCAATTATTAGTGAAGCAGCTCACAAATAAAATGTACCGAGCTTTCTTGGAAAGCTCAGCTTCAGAGCATGGTGCACGCATGACGGCTATGGATTCAGCAACAAACAACGCATCTGATGTTATTAGTAGCTTAACCTTGGTTTATAACCGAGGACGTCAAGCAGCGATTACAAAAGAACTAATAGAAATTACAAGCGGAGCGGAAGCTCTTTGATATTTTAAATTCTAGCGAGGAAAAAAAATGGCAGCGCAAGGCAAAGTAGTACAGGTAATGGGTCCAGTTGTTGACGTAGAATTTCCAGTAGGAAATCTACCGCATATTTACAATGCACTTATTTTAACGAACAAACAAATTGGCGATAAAGAAGACAACCTTGTTTTAGAGGTTGCGCAGCATCTAGGAGACGGGATCGTAAGAGCAATTGCGATGGACACCACAGATGGATTGATGCGTGGACAAGTAGTTAAAGATAGTGGGGCACAAATATCAGTACCTGTTGGCAGAAATGTTCTCGGCAGAATTCTTAACGTGATTGGTGAGCCTGTTGATGAAGCTGGCCCGGTGAAATTTGAAAAAAGATATCCAATTCATCGCGAAGCTCCTAAGTTCGCCGACCTTTCGACAGAAGAGCAAATTTTAGTAACTGGCATTAAAGTCGTTGACCTAATGGCTCCATATGCAAAAGGTGGAAAAATCGGACTCTTCGGTGGTGCGGGCGTAGGTAAAACAGTTTTGATTATGGAGCTGATTAATAATATTGCGACTCAACACGGTGGTTTTTCTGTTTTTGCTGGGGTAGGCGAAAGAACACGTGAAGGTAACGATCTCTATCACGAGATGAAAGACTCTGGCGTTATCGATAAAACAGCTCTGATCTATGGTCAGATGAATGAGCCGCCAGGAGCTCGTGCCCGTGTTGCTTTGAGCGCTCTTTCTGTAGCAGAATATTTCAGAGACGAAGAAAATCAGGACGTACTTTTATTCGTCGATAACATCTTCCGCTTTACTCAAGCGGGAGCTGAAGTGTCAGCTCTATTGGGCCGTATCCCTTCCGCGGTAGGCTACCAACCGACTTTGGCGACAGAAATGGGTGAGTTACAAGAACGCATCACCACAACGAAAAATGGATCTATTACATCTATTCAGGCTATTTACGTACCTGCGGATGACTATACGGATCCAGCTCCAGCAACGACTTTTAACCACTTGGATGCCTCTACGAACCTTGAAAGAAGAATTGCTTCTTTAGGTATTTATCCTGCTGTTGACCCTCTTGCAAGTAGTTCGCGGATTCTCGATCCAGCTATTGTCGGTGAGGAGCACTATAAAGTTGCTCGCGGTGTTCAAGAAATTCTTCAACGCTACAAAGATCTTCAAGATATTATCGCCATTCTTGGTATGGACGAATTATCTGAAGAAGATAAAATCACAGTTTCGCGGGCGCGTAAAATCGAACGCTTTATGAGTCAGCCAATGTTTGTTGCGAAGCAATTTACCGGTATTGACGGCAAGTTTGTGCCAATAGAAGATACGGTTAGAGGATTCAAAGAAATCCTTGAAGGTAAACATGATGATCTGCCTGAACAAGCATTTTTATACGTTGGTGGAATTGAAGAGGTTGTTGCTAAAGCAAAAACATTAGTTTAGTGCGCTATTAATTTATTTATTGAGAGAGATGAGTGAGATAAAAGTGCAAAAATTACATATAAACTTGATGCTCCCCAATGCCGTCCTGGCATCTGTAGAAGCTGACGAGCTTCAGATTCCAGGGGCTTTGGGTAATCTTGCGATTAGACCGAACCATGCTCCACTCATAACGGAAATTGGTATTGGCGAGTTAAAAATTAAAGGCAGCAGCGAAGAAAAAAAGAACGATTTTTTTGTTGCGGGCGGTTTTTTTAAAGTGAAAGAAAACCAGGTTGATGTTTTTCTGGACGTAGCAGAGCCTTTTCATAAAATCAATCTCGAGCGCGCTAAAAGCGCTAAAGAGCGTGCTGAAAGACGCCTTGCGGGCAACAAAAGCAGCAGTTTAGAGAATTCTTCCGAGTCGGTAGACATCACAAGGGCACAAATAGCCTTAAGCCGTGCACTGTTTCGCATTAAAATAGCCGAAAGCCGAAGGTAAGCCTTTTGCAGGTTTATTGGGATGGTTATGGATTAGGTAATCCCTACAGTGGAATATATCAGCAAGCTTGTTTTGTTTTCTCAGAACTAAAAAAATTCAGCGTAAATCCTAAACTCATTCTTCCATTTGATCACATAAGTCATAAAACGGTTTGGCCTAGTGAAAGCATTTTATATTCAGGGGCAAATTTAAATGCATTTTTGAAAAGTAAAGCCATCTGGCCTTTTGTATCGGCAAATATAGCTCAAAAATCTTTGAAATCTAGTCGTGAAAAAGCGATTTTCCACGCCATGAGCAATATTAATTTACCGCTTTGTGGATTTAGCCGGCTTAAAAAAGTCATTACGGTACACGACCTCATTCCTTTGCTCGTAAAGGATGGAGTTTCAAAAAGCCTACGTATACAGTTTAAAATTCTACTAAAATCTGCACTTAAAAATGCGGATGCGATAGTTGTGGGATCAAAATGGACTGAGGAGTGCTTACACAGTTTTTTTCCAGAGTTAGATCGCCGCGTTGTTTTCATTCCTTATGGAAGATCAGTAATTACTAGCCCGATCGATTCTAAAGCTCGAAAGTCTGAGCAAAGTGAGCGCAAAATTTTAACGATAAGCCGCTTTGAGGGTTATAAGGGTTTTGACATTCTTTTAGAAATAGTGAAAGAAAGCCCAAGCGACTTTAAGTTTTGTCTGATCACTGACAAAAAGGGCCAGGAGTTTTTTTCTAAATCTCCAAAAATTGCAGATAAATTAGAAGTTTTTTCTGAAATTTCAAACGAGGAAAAATTAGCTTTAATAAGAAGAAGTGATATTTATTTACATCCCAGCCATTTTGAGGGCTTTGGTATACCGCTTATTGAAGCTCTGGAACAAGGCGTCCCCGTTTTATTCCGAGCCGGAACGGGTGTTGATGAAGCGGTTGTAAAATGTGCAAGTAGAGCCGTAACTGATCCAGAACGAGCCCAAAGCTGGATTGATGCTGTTTACAACTTGGAAGAACTTGTATCTGGACCAGACTTTTTAGAAAATCTATACCGTGAACTTGCACTTAAACCAAGCTGGTCTGACACTGCGCGACTACTCGCAAATTTATACGAAAGCCTATAGAATCCAATAAGGATATTTTTACATAAGGCAGAAATTTGACTGCAATTTCAAAAAAAACAAAAGGTCCTCCTATATCTCTTCCTGTAATGGTAGCGGGTGCAAGTAGTTTACTAGGGCAGAGAGTAGTAGATTTTTATTTATCGCGAAACATACCGGTAGTGGGGATAGACAAAAGCCCATCAAATATTAAAGATCCCTTATTAAATATTATTCAATTGGATCTATCTAAAGAAGAGATTCCCTCCGAATTATTTCGCGGTGTGGAAACGCTAGTGTATGTGGATTGGGATGAGTTTAGTGCAAGCGCTGCAGAAAAAAAAGGCTCCGACTCAGCTAGAGTAAAAGCAATTAAGCATACTCTGTCTTCATATGAAAATTCTTCGGAAGTCGAAGATCGCCGCTTTATTTTGATAAACACTCAAGGATACTTGCACGCTCATCGCCAAGAAGAAGGATATTTGATAGAGCACCATCTGATCAATTCTCTTATAGAAACTAAAACAATAATTCGCTCATCGCCTCTTTGTTTTCCGGAAATAGACGATCTACCCATACAATTGCATAAGGGACTTGAATCTCTTACACAAGTTCCCTTAGCCATTCCATTATTAAAGTCTTTTAATATTGAAAACCAAAGTATCGATACATTTATGTCGCAATTTTCAAATATAGCTCTTCAAGCTCAGGAAGAAGCGCTTGCCATACATGAATTGCAAGCTGATACATCGCTAGACATGAATGCTGCAGTTAAAAGCTTTTGTTTGCGTAGGAAAATAAAGAAACCAATTTTTTCAGGGTTTCTTGCAGAACTTTATTTAAGGTACCTCAGTAGATTTTCAAAATATAAGAAATTAAACGTAATCTTTATGCAGCAGCAAGCGCATCATTAAATGACTACCAATGAACTAACCACTTTCCAAGAGCCCTTATTTCAACTCCGCTGGGATAGCTTTTCTCCCTTTTTAAGTCATAAACTAATTGCACCATTTGAGCTGAACTAAAATAAGGTTTAAAAGTTAAAAAATTATTTGAAGGATTATCATCGCTTTTTTTAACTTCAATTAATGTGTAATTTTCCTGATTTTTGCTAATTAAAAAATCAACTTCAAGCCCACCTTTTTGCGCGAGGTAGTGAAGTTGCCATTCTTCACCAAGACAATCTTGACGATATTGAACTTCTTTAATCAGTGAAGCAGCTACTAAATTTTCTATACGCGCTCCGTCGCCGTGGACTCTAGCTATATCATAAAAGTAATACTTAGGTTTTTTCAGTACAGATCTTGCAATATTTTTTGAATAAGGTGTAACCTTGAAAATAACGTACATATTTTCCAACAATTCAAGCCACTTTTTTATGGTTTTGTCAGACACTTGCAAATCGCGTGCGAGAGAACTATAGGAAAGAGGAGAGCCAACCCTACTTCTTAACAAATCGATTAATAATTCTATCTGTTTAATATTTGTGACTGCTTCTAGATCAATTAAGTCTTGTCTTAAAATAATGTCTAGATGGCTCTTTTTCCAAAGATTATAAAATTCTTGGTTTGATTCAAGGTAGGGCTCGGGAAATCCACTATATTTCAAAAGATTTTCTACAACTGTTTTTGGGTTTTGTTTTGGATCTATATTAACAATTTCGCGAACATCGAGTGGGTGGATGCGGTAATGAAAATAGCGTCCTGCAAGCGAATCACCAACTTTTCTGTAAGAGTCTATTTTTGCGCTACACGTCACGATAATTTGTGGTTTAAGGCCCTCTGTATCGTAGATGCCTTTTAGCCATTGCTTCCATTTTGGCTGTTTATGTAGCTCATCAAATATAATTAGTGTCTTTTTTCGATCCCACGACTTTTCTCTGAGTCTGACGCGATCTTCATCATTGTCGTAATTCAGATAATCAAAATTAGAGTTGGTCATTCGAGCAAGAGTTGTTTTTCCCGATTGCCGAGGACCAGATATGAGAATGATCTTCTTATTTAAATATTTTCTTATTGAGTTTAAGTAAATTCTATTCATTTGACCATTTTGCCGCCGACTCCGAAAAAGTCAAGACCTTTTCGGAGTCGGCGGCAAAATGGTCAAGGCCCGTTTTTTGCAATATACTCTAATTACCCGGCCTTACTCGACACTAATATTTTTTATTCCATTACGAATAAAAGTCGGAATATCGAGTTCGTCAGCGCTATCTTTGCCGCCTGCCTTTTCACTGTCTAAACGTTCTGAAATCATGAGAGCTTCATCTATTGAGCGTTCTAAGTCTTCGCTAGAAAAAAATAAATTGTCGTCTAATTGTGTGGTCATTTGCTCATTCGAAGCATTAAAAGAAGTTGCCATGCTGGTCGAGGGAGAAATATCGAGATTTTCTAGCTCCTCTTGAGCAAAGTCATCCCCCATTCTTGACCCCGCCATACTAAAAAGATCATTTTGATGGGTATCATGTGTCGAGGCTTCGACAGCTTGTGCAAATAGAAATGCTCTTTCATTTTGAACTGGAGCTCTGCTCATAGTGCCTTGATTATTGATAGGCGAGGCATCACGAAATTTTTGTGTGCCAATTTCCTGCTCTTCATTGACCTCGATATGGCGCGGCAGGGTCTCGACTTTGTTTGCAGAATTTATCTGCATCGTACGAGCCATTTCTTCGAAAGTTAGGCTTGATTTCAAGCGAGGTTTTTCAGAAAAAATGCTGTTTGAGCTTGTTCTAATAGCACCTTGGCGATTGCCTACAGACTTAGCCAAAGGACCTTTATGTACAACAATTTGGTTTTTCGGAATAAGAATACGCGAAGATGTGTGTTCTTCTTCGTTTTGAAAATCTGAATCTACGGGAAAACCTGTTGCGATGACTGTAACGCGGATCGCATCTCCCAATGATTCATCGATTACCGATCCAAAAATAATATTGGCATCTTCGTGCGCAGCTTCCTGAATGACGGAACACGCTTCGTTCACTTCTAAGAGCGAAATATTATTCGATGCCGTGATATTAATTAAAATTCCAGTTGCGCCTTCGATATCTATATCTTCAAGCAAGGGAGAAGATATAGCTTGCTTTGCTGCATTAAGCGCGCGATTTTCGCCGCTCGCCATTCCTATTCCCATCAAGGCGTGACCCATGCTGGACATGACGGTTTTGACGTCAGCAAAATCTACATTCACAGTTCCTGGAACATTAATAATATCGCTAATACCTTTGACAGCATTTACCAATACATTGTCTGCTAAAGCAAAGGCCTCAATCATCGTGAGCTCTGGCGAAGCGATTTGCAAAAGGCGCTGATTAGGAATTGTTATCAGGGTATCGACATGCTCACGTAATCGCTCTATTCCGAGCTCAGCATGGCGCATACGCCTGCGACCCTCAAAACTAAAGGGCTTTGTTACCACGCCGACAGTTAAGGCACCCATTTCTCGCGCAATTTGTGCAACAACTGCCGCACCGCCTGTACCGGTGCCCCCACCCATACCCGCAGTGATAAATACCATATCGGCATTTTGCAAAGCGTCTTGTATTTGATGACGGTCTTCAAGAGCGGCATCACGACCTATATCAGGGTCTGCGCCTGCGCCGAGTCCTTTAGTAAGTTCTTTACCAAGCTGGATTTTATGATTTGCTTTTGAAAAACGTAAAGATTGGATATCAGTATTGGCGGCAATAAAATCCACCGACTCTATGCTGCTATTAATCATCGTATTAACCGCGTTTCCGCCACCGCCGCCTACGCCTATGACTTTAATATGAGCTCCTGGTGGCAAACTCTCTTCGATGTTATGAAAGCTCATAAACACTCCTCATGGTTGAAGATAAACTCATACGCTAAAAATCTTAGCGTCAAAATAATGACTGAGTTTAAATTTCTGATTTTTAAAAGTAAGTATCTTTAAAATTATAGAAATAACATGGGCTAGCTGTCAATGTTCTGGCACTTATTTCTTTTTAGGGATATGGAAGCATTTTTCATTGTGGACACCGGTCATCTTGAGCAACACCGGTCATCTTGAGCAACACCGGTCATCTTGAGCAACACCGGTCATCTTGAGCAACACCGGTCATCTTGAGCAACACCGGTCATCTTGAGCAAAGCGAAAGATCCTTCACTCCGTTCAGGATGACACTTACTCCGTTCAGGATGACACTTACTCCGTTCAGGATGACACTTGCATCATAAAGGCTGACCTCACTAGGATAGCTCGCGGACCAAGCCAAACAGCTTATCTACAAAACGACGTTTTGAGGCGGGTACCGTTAATTTACCTTCGGCTATACAGCTACTAAGCGCCATTTTAAGCAATCCAAGACCGGTTGCATTTTGCGCAATGAGATCTTGCTCTTTTGCCTGAACAGGATTGTTTAATTTTTCAATGTCGTTTTGATTGAAAACAGGCGAGAGAATTTTTGTCGGCACACAAATTCTGTTATTTAAATAGTCCCCCAGACCTTGCAGGCTGCTACCTCCGCCCGTTAGAATAAGTCCGCAGCCTAGCAATCGACTAAAGGGTTTGAGCTGAGCATTTAGCATCTGCGCAAATTCTTCTATGCGAGGCAACATGATTTGGCGAAAGTCAACTGTGGTGACTACGCGCGGTAAACCTGCAATATTTTGAAGTTTCAAGGGTATTGAAGCCGGGCCAGTTACAGAGAAGTGTCTTTTACATTCTTCTGCAGATTCTAGCGAAAGATTGAGACCCAAAGACAAGTCTTTAGTCATAACAACGCCGCCGATATTTATTGTAAAAACCTTAACGGGTGCGTTGTTATAAAAAATAATTCCATCTGCAGTTCCGCCACCAATGTCGAGTAGTGCAACGCCATTTGTTCTTTCTTGAACACCCAATGTAACAGAAGCGGAAGCCAAAGGTTCTGCTATCAACTGGCTAACTTCAAGTCCGCTGTAGTTACATACTTTAACTAGGTCTTTTAAATAAAAAAGATCGGCATCAACCACGAGGTAAGAGCTTTTTAGAATTTTGCCAGATAGGCCTATGGGCTCGTTAACAACGACTCTATCATCGACTCCGTGTTTAAGCGGCAGAACATGTAAAACTTCTCGATCTTCTTGTTGGAACTCTTCTTGAACTTTTTTCCGCATTTGGTCGAGGAGCTTTTGGCTTATGACCTTTGCTCCGAGATTTACACTTTGGTGACTAAGACTACTACGCAGGTGTCCACCTGCGACACCTAAGTAGACTCGGTCTATGCTCATATTAAAGTGAAGCTCGGCTTTAGATAAAAGCAATTTAAGTTGCTTGGCCACTTCGTCAAAGTTTGCAAGCATGCCGCGGTACATGCCCGCAGCTTCTACAGATACGCTATCTAAATAGAGGCGTGGTTGATATTTAGACGCAGTAAAGTCACAACGTATACCGGTGAGGCAAAATTTCGTTGTTCCTAAATCTAAAGAGAACAGGTTATTAATCTGCAATGATCAACCTCGTTGTGGCAAAGGAGCTTCTTTAATAAAGGCCTTACCTTCAAAGTCGAGCTCAATTTTAGATGCATACTTCGCATCTTTGGCGAGCCTTGCCATTATTTTTTCCATGCGAACAAGTTTATGATCAAATTCACCGAAACCAAGTACGACCTCAGTTTGCGGTTCTTTCAGGCGGATGGAAAATCCGCGGTAATGATCAAAAATTATGTCTTCAATCATTATATTGCGTTTAGTTAAATTTTTATAGAGTTCAATAGCGTTCATAATTCTTCCGCGATCTTCTGGGTCGACATCAAGAAAGTTATTACTGCTATTTCTGACCAAGGAACGAGGATTTTTAAAAATCCCATTTAAACGAACGAAGTGTCCTTCTTCTACGCTGCTTGTCGAGGCGCGGCCATATATCGTTCCATTTTCTGTCAACAAACGCCACGCATCTGCCTCTATAAGCATAAAAGCTTGCCTACGTGACAAGCGCAATTCTAGTCGATTTTCAGCGACTTTGTAGACGCGTACAGCATCAAATTCGGAGTTTTGATAAATGAGGTTTGCTAAGTTCGTCAGTTCTTGGTGAGTACCATCAGACATATTTTTTTTTAGAAATTTTTTAATGAGTAAATGCTCGGCATCACTAAGTGCATGGGCATTACGATTAGAGTTTGCGTCCGTTATGCTTGCGGCATAGGTCCAATTTGGCTCTATCGCGAGCAGAGATCCGCGTGGATCAACCTTCTTCGACAAAAATTGTAGAGATGCGCGTAAAAAGCCATTTTGATAGATATAAAAAACTCCAGCTCCAACTACTGAGATAAGCAGCGCGGCCTTTAAAAATCGAAAACTAAAAAACCCCCGCAACAAAGAGCGTCGTAGGAGCCTTTGTTGCTTCAGCAAAGATCGTTTTTTTTTCAAATAAGTTCCTCAGCTAGATTACGTGCATAAAAATCAATATCACCAGCCCCTACAAATAATATAACAGATTTTTTGCTGAGTTGCTTAGAGATGAGAGATGAAAGCTTACCAAGATCCGAGCAGCTGCTGGCTTTTAGATTTTGGTTTCTTTGTTTAAGATCATTAACAAACTGCATGGCATTCAAACTAGGGTCGGGTGCTTCTCCAGCTCCATAGACTTCAGTAACTATAGTTAAGTCGGCAGCATCAAAACTTTCCAAAAAAGCAGAATAAAGCGTTCTGAAGCGTGTAAAACGATGCGGTTGGAAAACAACAATAAGCTGAAAGTCAGACCAAGATTTTTTAACAGCTTGAACAACACTTTTGATTTTCCCTGGGTTATGTGCATAGTCGTCGATAATATAAAGCTGTTCAGACTTATATAAATATGAAAAGCGACGCTCAACTCCAGGATATGAAGCGAGAGCCTTCGTTGCTTTATCCAAGTTTAAGTTTAAACATGCGGCAACACTAAGAGCTGCGGAAACATTTAAAATATTATGTGCACCTACAAGATCTATTTTTCCCTGAACCTGTTGTTGGTTGACGATAATATTATAAGTCGTACAGCCATCTTTATCTGAATGAGAGAGGGGTCGGACTTCCGAGCCCAAAAGAGTGCCGAAACTTAAACGTCTATCGGAAATACATTCGCTAATCTCTCTAAGAATACGATGATCCCATCCCACGATGCAAAAACCATCTTGATCGCTTCCTTGCATAAACTTCTCGAAAGTCGCATGTAGATTATCTATAGTTTGATAGTAGTCCATATGATCTGCTTCGAGATTTGTGACGACAGCAATAAATGGGCGAAAATTTAAAAAACTTCCATCTGACTCATCAGCTTCAACAACAAAGTATTCACTGCTTCCTAAGGCTGCCGATAATCCCGTAGGTTTAAGCTTCCCACCTAAGTAGAGCCCGGCATCGATGCCGCAGCCCTTTAACATATGATAAATCAAGGCGCTCGTACTGGTTTTGCCATGAGTTCCGGCAACGACAATAGCTTTGCGCGTATCTAAAAAGAGTTGCAAAAACTGAGAGCGGTGCAGTAGGGGAATATTGTTTTGTCGCGCCGCGATCATTTCGGGGTTGTCATTTTGGATGGCGCTAGAATATACAACCGCATCTGCGCCTATTATATTTTCAGCTAAATGAGTTGGAAATATCTTTGCCCGCTCAGCAAGCTTTTTCGGAAGGCTATCCAGACCTTTGTTTTCACTGCCGCTAACGGACAAGCCAGTCTCCAGACTGAGTTGCGCCAGTCCAAGCATTCCACTACCGCCAATGCCAACAAAATGAACGCGCTTAAGCGCTGCGAGAGATAGCATGTTGCTGTCCTGGCATTTCTTTAGCCAGCTTTATAAGTAGAGCCATAACAATAAAAAAACTAATAAGCGAGCTTGAGCCGCTGCTAATGAATGGCAAAGGTAAGCCTTTGGTTGGCAATAGTCCCATCGTAACCCCAATATTTAGAAAAGCCTGCACTCCCAGAAGGCAGGTTAGTCCAAATGCGAGAAATTTGCGATAGTTCAGAGTCTGATGAAATGCGACCCGAAAACCAATATAAAGAATCGCAAAAAACATCGTGAATATTGCCAATAGGCCTAGCAGCCCAAGCTCTTCACCTATGACGCTTAGTATAAAATCCGTATGAGCTTCGGGCAGGAAATACAGCTTCTGTTGCGACTCGCCAAGCCCAACGCCTAAAAATCCGCCATTTTTAAAAGCGACGTAACTTTGAATGATTTGGAAACCACCATCGCGGATTTGGCTCCAAGGGTCCACAAAACTCATAAGACGCTTCAGTCGATACGGCGCGACTAGAACGGCTGTGAATGCAGCTGCAGTAGCGATGACCAAACCTGAAAATATGTAAAAGCGGCTTAAACCTGCAACAAAAAGCATTAAAACTGTCATAATAAACAGGATGGCGGTGGATCCAAAGTCTGGCTGAAACATCAAAAGAAAAGCAAAAAGCATAGGAACTAAAAAGTTAGGCAAAACCCCGAGTTTGAAAGAATTTACATCGTGGGACTTGCGGCTCAAATTTTTTGCTAAAAACAGCACTAAGGCGATCTTTGCTAACTCTGCAGGCTGAAAGCGAAATCCGCCAAAGTTTAGCCAGCGAGAAGCGCCCCCAACCTTAACAGAGGCACCTGGAATATATATCATCAGCAAAAGCAGAAGCGCCGCGATCAGCAACGGTAAAGTCGCGAGCTCCAGCCATTTAAAGGGTGTTTTTAGTGCAATAGCAATAAGAGAAAAGCCAATAACAACAAAAATAGCCTGCTTTTTTAGGAAAAAAATCGGATTACCATACAACTCATCTGCTTTTAAATAAGAGGAAGAATAAATTGCCAAAAGGCCAACAAGGGTTAATAAAGCAGTAAGCCAGATTAACGCAATATAGTTAGGAATATAATTTTGCGAGGGCTCTTCGTTATTCTTTTCCATTTGTTTTGATTTTATCACGATAGAACAAAAAGCACTATTCAGCGAATTTATCTAATATCTTCTGTTTAAAAAAATCACCACGATGTTCGAAATTATTAAATTCATCAAAGCTGGCGCAGCCGGGAGAAAACAGTAGTCGGGAGTCAGGAGTTAGAGAACTCGGCTCAAAAACTTTAAAAAAATCGCCTAGTGTTTCGAATTCGCGAAAAGGAAGCGCCCCAGCTATTTCTCCGATAATTTTATTTCTCGCTTCGCCAAAAACATAAACGAGTGAAATTTTATCCTTGAAAGCTATGATATTGGAAAAGTCATCGTCTTTAGCCCGCCCACCCAGCATTAAAAAAATTGGACCTTTAGTGTTAATTAAGGCTGTTTTGCTTGCATCAAGATTGGTTGACTTACTGTCGTTGATAACTTGAACTCCATTTTTTTCGACTACTAATTCATAACGATGTGGCAGTCCCTTAAGAGAAGAAAAGCACTCCGATATATCATAGTGAGAAAAATCATTGTAAAGCGAGCGCACAACAAGCGCCGCCATAATTGCATTGATTTCGTTATGAGCACCTTTAAGCGGGTAGTTGACTGTTTTAAAGTCGATGTTTAATAAAGTCGAAGAAACGCGGCTGTGCTCTAGTTCGATATTCTCGCTAAAATATTTTGAAGGCTGATATGTGCCTCGATTTTTTTGTGTCACGACATAATGTGAAAGACCGAGACTTTTTGGATCAGTATCAAGATATTTTAAAGTAGAGTCGTCCGTAATAAGCGCAGAACCTGGCCGCAGAAAGCTAAGGATTTTTATTTTAGCTTTTGCATACTCAGCCATCGAGCCATGCCAATAAAGATGGTCTGGCGTAATATTGCAAATGACCGCAGCGTCCAAGCTTAGAGATTGACTATAGTAAAGCTGAAAAGAAGAAAGCTCTATAACGAGATTTTCGGGCATTTTCTTTTCTTCTGCCAGACTTCGGCATAAAGAAATTCCGAAATTGCCAGCTAAGTCGCAGGATTTGCCAAGTTTATTCAAAAGCTGGAAAATTAAGAAACTAGTCGTTGATTTACCGTTCGTGCCAGTAACACCGATAACTTTTCCATCGTAGTAACGCAATCCCAGCTCTATTTCAGAAATTATTGGCAGAGGACATTCTTGAGCCGCAAGAACAATGTCATGCTTTGGCGGGACCCCGGGGCTAATAACAAGTACGCAAAACTGCTTAAGAACTTCCGCCCAGTTTTCTTTCTGCTGTGTTGAATCAAATCCGCCAAAATTAGGTTCGAATTCAATGCCGTGGTTTTTAAGTTCCGCTACGTATTTATCAGAACCAGATTTTTCATCGATGATTTTTACAGGCAGACCAAGTTTCTTGAGTAAAAGTGCAGCACCAACCCCAGATTCGCCGGCTCCGAAAATTAAGTAAGGTTTATCCGTTATCATTGTTATCGCAATTTCAAGCTGAGAAGACCTATCATCGCCAGCAGACAAGATATGATCCAAAAGCGCACGATGATTTTTGGCTCTGGCCAGCCTTTGAGCTCAAAGTGGTGATGTATGGGAGCCATGCGAAACACGCGCTTTCCAGTCATCTTAAACGAAAAAACTTGCGCGATGACTGAAACAGCTACGACGACGAATATTCCGCCAATAATAGACAGTAGAATCTCGTGTTTTGTAAATACAGCAATTGCGCCCAAGGCCCCACCTAACGGCAGTGATCCTACGTCTCCCATAAAGACTTGCGCAGGATAAGAATTGTACCAAAGAAAGCCTAAACCAGCCCCAACAAGGCAGGCAGAAAAAATTGCAAGTTCGCCAGATCCAGCAAGATAAGGATAGTTTAAATAATCCGCGATGTATTTATGGCCAGTGACATAACTTAAAACACACAGTGTTGCCGCGGTGGTCATGACTGGGCCTATAGCTAGGCCATCAAGGCCGTCGGTGAGATTCACCGCATTACTTGCTCCAACTATGACCAGAACAGAAAAAGGTATATAGAACCAACCCAGATCAATGCGTAGGTTCTTAAAAAAAGGAAAAAGCAGCTCGGTGTTTTGTTCTGAGAAATACTGAAATGCAACGACTACCACTGTGGCAATTCCTATCTCTCCTAACAATCTTATGCGGCCCGATAGGCCTTTAGTATTTTTCTTTGAAACTTTTAAGTAATCGTCGAAAAATCCAATGATGCCGTATCCCAAAGTAAGAAAAAATACACACCAAAAATATATATTACTTAAATCCATCCAAAAAAAAGCCGGCAGCAAAACTGCAGTAAGAATGAGCCCGCCGCCCATTGTTGGAGTGCCCGCTTTCGAAAAATGGCTTTTTGGGCCATCATCGCGGACTTTTTGGCCAATTTGTTTTTCTTTTAGTTTGCGAATAAACCACGGCGATAGAAGCAGACTAATAAACAAAGCAGTGATAAGCGCAACGCCGGCGCGAAAAGTAATATAACGACCGACATTCAATGCAGTAAATTGCTCAGAGAATTTTAAAAACAAGTGGTAGAGCATACTAAATCCAAAAAGTTATAGTTTTAACAAAGATTTTCACATTTCTGATTTTGTTGCAAGCCTCGAGATTAGCAACTGTCGCGCTGTAGATGGATCTGAAAATTCAAAAATTTGATCGCCAATAATTTGGTAATTTTCGTGGCCCTTGCCAGCTATTAAAACAATGTCGTTAGTCTGCGCGCTAAGCAAAGCCGCACCAATTGCCTGCTTGCGATCAGGTATCAGCTGCGCAGCTTTTGGATTCGAAAAACCAGAATAAATATCAGAGAAAATTTGCTCGCTGCTTTCTTTTCGGGGATTGTCGCTTGTTACTATGATCTTGTCTGCAAGGCGCTCTGCTACTGCCGCCATTTTGGGGCGTTTTCCTCTATCCCTATCTCCTCCACAACCAAATACAAGCCAAAGCTTATTTGGCGAAAGCTGCCTAAGCGCTAAAAGACACTTTTCCAAGGCGTCGGGGCTGTGGGCGTAGTCCACAAACACGAGAACTTCTTCGTTTTCATCGTTTTTATTGACCTTGACCAGCTCGAGGCGACCTGGAACCTGCGGCACTTTTTGCCAAAGCGCCGGTTCCAGCAGCTGCCCGCATGTAGCATGAACGAGCAAAAGCGCAGCGCAGAAATTTTCCGCCGCATAGTCGGCAAATAGACCAAGCTCAGAGCTTGCTTCAATGTTTTGATAGTGAATGTAAAGATGTTTGCGTTGATTGGTTTGTGCCAGCGCGGTTAATTTGTATTGAGCAAAGTTAAAAGTATCAGGCATAGCGACAGGCGTCGAAGAGCTGTAGCAACTGACTTTTGCAAAAGAAGGGATTTGTGGAAAGTTCGGCAAGCTGCCTGATAAAAAAATCTTACATCCAGGTTCTAAATATTTTTCTGTGAATAACTCGCATTTGGCGTCCCAGTAGGCCTGCATCGTTTGGTGGTAATCAAGATGGTCTTGACTAAAACTAGAAAACGCGACGGCTTTGAATTTAAGCCCGAGAAGTTTATGCATGCTCAAAGCGTGCGAAGAGACTTCCATGATCAAATATTTAATTCCCACATCGCGCATTTCTGCAAAGTATTTAAAAAGCTCTGGTGGGTCTGGAGTTGTAAGAGAAGATGGATAGATTTTATCATCGATGTAGACACCTAAGGTTCCGATGAGTCCGCTACGAATTCCCTTGAGCGCCAACATTTTATGAGTGAGAAAGGCGATACTGGTCTTACCATTTGTACCTGTTATGCCTAAAATCGATAATTCTAATTCAGGTCTGCGAAAGCTAAGTGAGCTAATTATGGCCCAAGCCCCGCGCGCATCGGAGACAATTAAGACGCGTTTTTTATTTACTAAAGGTGCTGCGGCTATTTCATCACTGCGCTCGCAAATAACAAGAGCCACGCCTTTTTTAAGCACTTCTTTAATAAAACTATGCCCATCGTGCTGAACACCAGGATAGGCTATAAAAACACCGTCTTTTTGCACTTTTCTTGAGTCACAAGTGAAGCTTGGAAACGCAATATTTTCTAAAGGATCACCCTCGTAGCGCAAGAAAAGACCCAGCGCTTTTAGGCGCGCAAAAAGATCTCGCAAATGAATGGCTTCTTGTTTAGCCATTTTTCTTTTTTTTGTCTGTCATCGAAACCTCTGATACGGGCGTGATTTTATCTGGCGCAACGTTCAAATATTTTAAAGTAGCCTCGGCTATTTCTTTAAAAATAGGAGCCGCATGCACGCCGCCATAATAGGGCTTTACTTTAGGTTCATCAACAACGACATAGATGACGATATGCGGGTCTTTTGCCGGAGCAAAGCCAGCAAAACTCGCAAGTCGCTTGTCAGGAGAATATGTTTTTAATATGGGGTCGACTTTTTCCGAGGTTCCCGTCTTGCCAGCTACCGTAAAGTGCTCGGTAGCAGCTGACCTGCCGGTTCCAAGAGTTACAGAAGCGGCGAGCATTTTTTTAAGCTGCTCGGCAGTTTTTGGAGAAAACACCCGCTGTATTTTTTTGCTATAAAACTGCTTAAGAACTTCTCCGCTTGGCGAGCTAATTTTTTCGAGCAAATAGGGTTCAAGCAAATCGCCGCCATTTGCAATGCTGCCATAGGCTTGCACAATTTCTAGTCCCGTTGCCATAGAACCTTGGCCAAAAGAAATATTGGCGAAGCGTATGGGCCGCCACTTTGTCCAATCTTGCAAAGAACCACGGCTCTCACCCGGTAGTTTCAGTCTCGACAAACCCGCGCCAAATCCGACCTTCATGAACTCTTCATAAAGCTGACGCTCGCCCAGTCTTTTTGCAAGTTTGAAGGTGCAAACATTGCTAGAGTGCACCAAAACTTCTTCTGTTGTTTGCAAAGTGTCTTTCGGGTGATCATCCCGAATCGCTACGCCGCGAGAAATTTGCAGTCGGCCATTTTCGCAGTTATGTTTTTCTTCAGGATAGACCAAGCCCTTTTCTAGGGCAGCGCCAATTACGAACGGCTTTACTACTGATCCGGGTTCAAAGGCATCTTGTAGCGCATAGTTTTTCGCTTCGGAAATTTTAAGAGGGCCATTTTTGTTTGGATTAAAATTAGGATAGTTTGCAATCGCAAGAATTTGGCCACTGTGAGGGTCGGAAACAATGGCAAAGCCGCTCTTTCCCCTCGACTTAGCAACACCAGTGCTTAAGGCGCTTTCAGCAATAGACTGAATGGCGCGATCGATAGATAGGTGTAGGTTATTACCAGGGCGCTCTGGCGAGACAATATCAGCTTCCAGATAAATTGGTTTTGAACGGGCATCAATCTGCGGATACAGCTTTGCTGATTCGCCACGCAAAAAGCTGTCGTAACTTAGTTCAAGACCAGCAAGACCGCGATTATCAATTCCGACAAGGCCTACGAGATTGCCAGCCGCAGCTTGGGTTGGGTAAAAACGGCCCGGTTCTTTTTTAATAAAGACACCAGGAATCTCTAAACTTTGCAGAGAATCGGCGGCGCTTTGACTGATTTGCCGCTTAAGCCAAGCAAAGTAGCTATCACGCTCAGCGAGTTCTCTAACCTTACTTTGCGGAATGCCGAGGATGCGGCTTATTTGTTCTTGTTGCTTGCGAAGTGGTTTAAAAATTTTTGGATTTATAAATGCTGAAGGTTTTAAGACGCTAATCGCCAAGGGCTCGCCGCGGCGATCAAATATAAAACCACGATAGGGCGTGAGTTCTATTTCTTTTTGGTATTGGCGGACACTAATTAAGTCTAAGCGAGCAGATTCCGGTGGAAACAGCGTTAATATACTAGCCCGCACAATAAAAACAATATACGCCAGCAAAAATCCCAAAAAAACGACAGCCCCTCGTCTCTCGAAAAACAAACCGGGTCGAGCCTTTGGATTTAGGCTGAGTCGATAAAGCAAATTCTTAAAATATTTAAAAAGCGACGCTATCACTTTAATGCCAAGTTTGATTGCCCCTGTTTTTTATGATTTATCTTACCATATGCCATGATGACCAGGTGCTCTTTTGTCGTTAATTTTTCTAAATTCATATTGAGCTGGCTTTGCTGCTCTAGAAGCTCGATTTCATGGTGTTTGAGCTCGCCGATGGAATAACCGACTTTTGTCATTTCATAGGACATGTAGATGCTAAAAAAAGCTAATGCTACTGTCGTTGCAAAAGAAAATTTCATCAAGTTAGGCACCATTTTTTTTGAAAAACGCATATTGAGCCCTTTTTACGCTAAAGTATTTTTTTCTAAAATTCTTAACTTCGCACTACGCGAACGTGGGTTACTTTCTTGTTCTTCATCACTAGGCACTAAGGGAAATGGCTTTATGAGCGACGCTTTTGCAGTAATTGTAGGTTGCACGGGAAGGTGCCGAAAGAAGCGCTCTTCTTTCGTAGCAGCGCTTTGCCCAGCCAGCTCGCGAAAACTGTTTTTAACAATGCGGTCTTCAAGAGAGTGAAATGCAATAATGCCGAGGCGACCCTTTTCGGCTAGGACGTCAAAAGCAGAGTTGATAAAAACTTTAAGTTCTGTGAGTTCTTCGTTTATATAGATTCTAAGACCTTGAAATACTTTCGTAGCTGGGTGTTTTTTACTCGCGCCGTAAGGCGAATTTTTTTTAATGAACTCTGCCAAATCATGCGTATCTTCAAATAATTTTGATGCACGGCGTTCGACGATTTTTTTTGCATAAAAGCGCGCACGGGGCTCTTCGCCAAAATGAAAAAAAATATCAGCAAGTTCTTCGGCACTATATTCATTGATGACAGTCGCGGCACTTAACTTTTGCGCTTGATCCATCCGCATATCTAGGGGGCCATTTTTCATAAAGGAAAATCCGCGTTCAGCTATATCGAGTTGTGGGCTGGATACTCCAATGTCTGCACAAACTGCGTTGACCTTACCCATGAGGCCATTCCGTTCGGCAAATTCTTTAATTTTAGAAAACTCGCTTTTCTCTAACACAAGATTTTGACTTTCTATTTCTTTGGCGAACTCCGTCTTTCCATAACTAATAGCATCGCTATCTCTATCAAAAGCATAGACCCGCCCTTCACGACCAACTGCAGCAAGCAATGCGCGGGCATGGCCGCCGCGCCCAAAGGTACAATCCATGACGATGTCGCCGTTCTTGATATTCATTCCATCGACCAATTCGTTCAAAAGCACGCTTATATGCACAAAAAGTAAGCCTTTATAAATTCATCCCAAGATCAGATACTGCGCTAGCTAAGCTTTCAAACTGCGAAGAGATTTCTTTGAACACTGTATTCCAGCGTTCGTCGCTCCAGATTTCAAATTTGCTTAACTGCCCAACAATAAAACAATCTTTTTTTAATCCCGCAAACTCACGCTGACTAGCGGATATCAGAATTCTACCCGCTTTGTCTAGCTGGCATTCTTGTGCCCCAGAAATAAAATAACGCTGAAATGCCCGTACTTTAGGGTTGAGCTGTTCCAAATTTGCGAGCTTAGCTTCGAGTATTTTCCATTCTTCAAGCGTATAAGCCGCTAAGCATTGGTCAAAAATTGTCACAATAATAGTCGAGTCACCACTTTCGACGATATTTTCGCGAAACTTGGCGGGGATCGAAAGACGCCCTTTTTCATCAATACTGTGTTCAAACAATCCGCGAAACAAAATTTCCGCCTGTCAAATTTGTTAAAAAGCGAAATAGCTTTTGCCCCACTTTCTCCCACTTTCCTCCTCTCATCATAACGAATTTTGAAAAATCAGGTCAATCAATGGGCTTCAATTGGAATTGTGGAATTATAAAAAATTATTCTTTTGTTTCATCGCGGTCGGACTTTAGCCGCTATTTTGCGAATTAGAAAAATAATGAATTACCACAATGGTTGATTTAGGCAAGTTCTGCCTCTTGAAATGAAGCTAAATAAGCAATGTAATAAATTAAAGAAGATTTTTCTTTTTCCGATCCGCTGGTCAGGCATTTTAACAAGGGAGGTAGTTTATGAGGCTAAGATTACTTAGCCCCAAAGCGTGGCTGTCACTGCTATTGATGTTGCAGTTGACGCAATGGGGCTGCTCGAGCTCATCTGAAGAAGGTGATGAACTCGAGAATTCAGACGCGGAAGAAGCGGCTGAGGTGGATGGTGAAGAGGGCGACGAAGGTGTAGAGAACGAAGAGGGCGAAGTAGAAGAAGGTGCTGAGTCCGAAGAAGGTGAAACAGAAGAAGGTGCTGAGTCTGAAGAAGGCGCGGACGAGTCTATGGATGAAGACTCAGAGGCAACTGAAGAAGACGCTGGCGAAGACCTAACTAATGCAAGCCAGGGCGAAGAGTCAGAGGCAGATTTGCAACAAATTATCAGCGAGCTAAATGAAAACTCAGCTGGTAATGAGGCTTATGCCGCAAATCAAGCGCCAATGAGTCAAGGTGCAGCGAATTCACAAAACATGGTTAATCTCGCAACAACACCGGCAGCTGAAGCAGTTCCGATGAATAGCGCGATGCCAGCAAATCCAGAAGTTCCAATGAGCAACAGCATGCCAGCTGAAAGTGTTCCTATGGCGGCTCCGGTTGCAGTGTCGGGCAGCTTTTTGCCAGAAATGGGTTCAAAAATGCCTTACATCGTTCAAAAGGGTGAGACCCTAGCTAAAATTTCAGCAAAAATTTATGGCTCAGAAGACAAATGGTCAGACATTCAAACATTAAGCAGCATTGAAAATGCCGATCGCATTTTCCCAGGTGATGTTGTGTACTACCAACTCAATGAGCAAACAATGGCTTTCGCTCAAACCTATGAGTCTGCGCCACGCAAAGAAGTGACTGTAGCAGCTGGTGAAACTTTATCAACTATTGCAGACCGAGTGTACGGAAATGCAAAAGCTTGGAAATTCATCTGGAGACAAAACGGTAATATCGACAATCCTGATTTATTATCAGTAGGTCAAATTGTCTATTACGTAGAGTACAAAGATGGCGAACTTGCTTCTATAAAAGCACCTGCAAAAAAGTATGACTTAAGCAGTAAAAGTGTTTTTGTTAAGTCAGTAAAGAAAATTTCTTAGAAAGAGATTTGCAGCAAAGATTTGTTTTGAATTGAAATGTATATAAGAGATTTTTTAGAATAAAGCAGAGAGTTTTTTGATAGAGTTTAAAAATCAAAAAAAGTTTCAGCGCCGGAAGATGAAATTGAGCCTTTATAAAAAAACAGAATGTAAAACAGCCTGAGCTCATAAGACTTTCTGATTTATTATAAGAGTAAATTTGTTTTAAGCGCGAAGAGATTGAATTTAAAACTTAATCAAAAAACCAAGCTTATTCACTTTAAGTACGAAGCGCTCGCCTATACCTACCAGACAAATTCCCACGCTTGTAAATTGAATAGACAAAGACCAACTACACAAAATTGCATTGCCTATACAACGGCTGCCTATACAAAGCACCTGCCATTAACCAGGGCGCTGCGTCATCCAGAGTGCTGTGTCATCCTGAGCGAATGCGAAGGATCTAAAGACTATTAAAAGGTCCTTCGCATTCGCTCAGGATGACAGCCAGGTCCTTCGCATTCGCTCAGGATGACAGCCAGGTCCTTCGCATTCGCTCAGGATGACAGCCAGGTCCTTCGCATTCGCTCAGGATGACACAGGCGAGCTATAGATTGATCAAAAAATCTTTTCCAACAATAGCATTTTTAACAAGAGAAATTTTTCTGTCGATCTTTCCATCGTTAACAACGACCGCATTTCTAAGCTCATCGAGTTCACCTAGTTCACAAGAACCATTTATAACTACATCAGGCCCGATGATCTTGGGCAAAGACTCTTTTTTGCAAGCATGCGAAATATAGACTGGGCTCTTTACCTGCTTTGGGTTCCAACCCTTGTCTACAATGTCTTCGTTGTTCAATAAAAAGTCACCTTTGCTTTTTGCCTTTGCTAAAGAACAGCCAATAAATTCTTCAATTGCAGTTAGATCTCGTAAAGAAAGTAATTTCAAACAAGTTTCAAGATACTTTTCCGGGGTTCCCAAGTCTACAAAACTACCACCGTGAATAAACGCGGAAATTTCTTCGCCATTACCAAGAGCCGCTCTCATAGATTCGACGATGCTAAAAGGGACTTGTTGCCCCTCAAGATAGCGCTTAAAACGCGGATCTACGACGTAGGCACAGGCAAAGCCGTGGGCGGAACTTGCTTTAGCTGCGGCGCTATCTTCTGCTCCGCCGATTTGAACGACCCTACCCTTGTTTACGTAGATTTTAGTTTCTTTAGGTAGTGGCTTTTCTAAAAGCGCCATTGTGAGAATAGATTGAGATGCATGATGCTGTTGGATAAGGGATAAAAGGTCAATATTTGCTATTATGTCACTATTTGTAACAAGAAATGCCTCATCGCCCAACCACGATAACAAAGGTATAAACACCCCGCCGGTTCCAAGAGGCGCATTCTGCTCATGAGATGTATAGACATGCCTATACTGTTTAGTCAAAAAGCTGTCTATACACTCAGCTTTGTAGTGTGTATTCACCGCAATTTTCTGAAATCCAGCCTGCTCAAGCCTAAGCAACTGCCATTCTAAGAGGGGCACAGAAAAAACCTCAAGAAGAGGTTTTGGTACATTGCGGGTTAATTCTCGCAGGCGCTGACCGAATCCTGCCGCGAGAAGTACAGCGCTAAGATTTTGTTTAATTGGCGCCATGAGAAAGTGGCTGGCTTTTTAATCGATTTAGAAACTCGCCACTTAAAAACGGCCATCTCTTGTCGAAAATAATTTCAGAATCTAAACAATTGAGCGCAGGAGTCACATATTGCAGGTAATTGCCGCGTTTTTTTTCCAAAGTTAAAAAAGCAAAACTTCCTATTGCTTTTAGCTGTCTTTGCAATAGTACCTGCGGCCAGCTGCTTTTAATTTCGTCACAGATTTTGTTGTTTAATGAAAAACGAAAGGTTTCTATAGCATATTCAAGCAAGTCATGGCGCAGTTCTTGGTTTAAGGGAACATAGGAGTCAAAGCATAACGAGACCAAATCATAAGCTGGTGATCCCAGCCTAGCATCCTGAAAATCTATGCTAGCGAGGTTACTGCCGATATGCATAAGATTTCGAGAGTGGTAGTCTCTATGTACAAAATAATTGCTAAACCCGGCGAGATATTCCGCTAGAGCCTGGGATTCGTTATTGAGTATTACCAGCTCTTTCTCGTCTATGAGGTGCGGGGCTAAAGGTTGTACAAATTTTTTAATAAAAAAATTAAGTTCCCAATTATAGCGCTCGACATCAAAAGCACGCGTTGTCCAAATTTCTCCGACATTTTTTGGGATTTTTAAAAAAGCTTCAATAAGCTTAATGGCATCATGATAGAGAGTTAGTAGTCCTTCAGCATCGCCATCTTTTAAACGATTTTTCGCAGCTATTTCTAGGGTTTCATCGCCATAGTCTTCAATAATAAGGGCACCAAAAGCTGGCAGGCTTGCAATTAATCTCGGTGCTGGAACTTTGTGTTGACGCAGTAATTGGCCGAGTTCTATCCAGTCGTATTGTCCTTCTAGTAATCTTTCGGCGTCATTGCCTTGCAGCTGCATGAGAACAAAAGTGCGTTTGTCGTCAGTCTTAATGCGATAGTAGCTACGATCAGAGCCGTCACCTGCTAACCAGTCGATTTTTAAATTGCTCAGCTGCAAAGATTTTTTAATCTCTGTAATAAGTAATTCCTGATCCATTGAGATCCCTTTAATAAGGTCAGCCGTAACGAGGCCTTTTTGCATAAAACAGACTCACTTTCAACACCCCTTAGGGGATTAGAAACTCGATGCGAGGCCCAATTTTTATTTGTACCTTTCCAGAGATTGTATCAAATAATTCACCATCTAGGGTGTAATTTTCCATACTTTTGCTACTGAGTTCGATTTGTTTGCAAGAGAGAGAGAATTTATCTGCATCGGATTTGCCTGGACGTAATATTCCAGAGATGGGAATGCGCCAGATAGAGTTTTTTTGTGTGGTCGTAACAAAAACACATTGCATCAAGCCTGAGCCCGTTCCGACATTTGGAAACAACTTTACCCCCAAAGGTAGACGACGTACGGTCGCAGCAAAAATCCCGATGCTTTTTATCGAAAAAGTTGAAGCCCCCAAGGGACTGACAGTTACAGCGTGTTCTTTAATAATTGAGCGATAAAGAGAAGGGTCAAAAACTCGTGACAGCAAAATTTTAATAAAAAGCAAAATTGCACCAGGAATATTTGTTTTATCTTGATAAAATTTTTTCAAAAAAGCTGAAGCTGCACCGTTGGCAAACAAAAACCCATAATTTTCGTTTACTTCTAATGTATCGAGCACAACACTCTTTTTGATTTTCCCACTACTATGACTGAGCATAAGCTTTCCCAGCAATGCCTCAGGTCTGCCAAATATTCCTAGGTTCATTGCGAGCATATTGACCGTCCCACCTTTAAGTAGGACAATCTTTGGCAGAGGGGCTTCGTTTCCGTATTCCTGCAAAATAGCGGTTATGGTTCTTGTAATGGTGCCATCGCCGCCATTTATGGCGATGATTTTAACGCCTTTTGATTTAAGTCGACGAACGGCTTCACGTAAGTGCTCAAGAGTTTGAGTCGACTCATAAATACCCTGCTCACCGGCAATGTAGCTCAGGAGTAATTGTCTTTTTGGGTTTCGACGATTTGATTTCGCATGCGGATTTGATATGATGCCGATCTCTGACACGCGAGTCTCCTATTGTTGCGTTAAGAGCTTGTAAAGGTTGAAATAAATTGAAAAGCAAAACTAATACTAAACTACCCTCGCTATATAGGCAACAAAGCGTCGAAGCGCTTAGTCCCTTGCAGCAATATTTGCGAGAAGTCTCTAAGTATCCGCTTTTAAATCCAGAAGAAGAGTTTGAGCTCGCACAAAAGCAGTTCGAAGAAGGCGATGTGCAAGCGGCGCATCGACTTGTGACCTCTAACCTGCGCCTAGTCGTAAAAATTGCCAGCGACTTTCGCCAGAGTCAGGTCAATCTTCTTGACCTCATTCAAGAAGGAAACTACGGCCTGATGCAGGCAGTTAAAAAATTCAATCCGTACAAAGGCGTTAAGCTCTCAAGCTACGCAGCTTGGTGGATACGAGCCTATATTCTGAAGTATATTATGGACAACAAGAGCCAGGTTAAAATTGGCACAACAGCGGCGCAGCGCAAACTGTTTTTTAATTTACATAAAGAAGCACAAAAGCTGCTTCGCGATGGCGAAGTCGTCGACCCTAAGGTCATCGCAGCTAGCTTAAATGTCAAAGAAGAAGAAGTCATCGAAATGCAAAAGCGCCTCGGCTCGCCAGACGCATCGCTCGATGTTCCCATGGGCGACGAGCCCGGCCAAGCGCTGCGTAAGGACATGTTGGCAGATAAAACTGAAGCAATCGACGTGACCTTAGCAAACGAAGAGCAGCGAGAAATTTTTTCAGGGCAACTTGAGGAGTTTCATCAAACCCTAAAAGGCCGCGATAGAGAGGTTTTTGAACTTCGCATGCTCAGCGAGACCCCCCTTTCTTTGCAGGAGCTCGGCGATAAATACGGCGTTTCGCGCGAGCGAGCGCGGCAGATTGAGGCAAAAATTCTTAAAAACCTAAAAAAGTTTGTCGAACAAAAGGGCATACTCTAAGATCAAGGCTTCTTGTGTCTCAACAGCTCTCGAAAGAGAGCGTATACCACAGCTCTTGATAAAGAGCGTATAAAAGGAGTAATTTATGATCCAAGCCTATTTACACCCGCAGTCGTCGAGCGCACAAAGAGTCCACTACTTTCTAGAACACGCCAAAATTCCTCACAAGGCTATTAAAGTAGATTTAGCTACAGGCGAGCAGCACAAAGCTGAGTATCTCGCTGTCAATCCCTTCGGTGTAGTGCCGGCGATTACTCACGACGGATTTTCGTTGTCAGAGTCGCAGGCTATTTTGCGCTATCTCGCGCAGCGTTTTGAGCTGCACAGCCAATATCCAGCTAACTTGCAAGATAGAGCTCGCGTCGATCAGATTATGGACTTTACCACCATGCATATAAGCAAACACATCGGCTCTTTGCATTGGAACACCATCATGGCACCTGTTTATAAGATGCCAAGCAGCCAAGTTCATGTCGACGAAGCTAATAAATTCTTGCTACGCCAGCTTCCAAAACTCGATCGTTGGTTAGCAAGCCAAGGTGGCTTCCTTTACGGTACTAACCACACGATCGCAGATGCGAGTTTTGTGCCTTTTGTTGCACAGATGATAGAATTAAAAATCCCTATCGCTGATTTTTACCACGTAGGCCGTTACGCAGAAAAAATAACCAACGAGGCGGCATGGCAAAAAGTAAAAAACGCTTCCTTCTAAGTAAATTTGTCGAGCTGGGCCTTTGTGCCCAGCTGTTTTGTAGTTTTGAAGCTTATGCCAACACAGCAAAAGTTAAAGACACTCCCACAGTCGACAAACCCCTCCCCTCGAAAAAACCACCCAGCTGCGAAGAAATTTTTCTGCAAGAATTTAGTGCCCATGATGCGAGTTTGGCTGAGTTTGTTGAAAGGCTAGAAAGTGCTATAAAGCGCCGCGGCCTTAATCTTGATGACCAGTTGCGAGAATTGACGCTGTGTAATCCCACAAAAATACCTAAATCTGATTCTGCAGAAGCACTTTTTTATACAAGAGCTCTTTATTTCTATCGTGCGGGCGTGCGTTTTTTAAGCGATAGCCGTTCTGCTCGGCAGGGAATGAGCTCTGCAGCAAGAAGACCAATAAAGATTTTTTTATATCAAGGTGAGACATCTAATGAAGTTTACGCGGATTTAGATTTAACAGCCTCTGATGTTGCAGCTTTGCCAAAATTAAAAAAAAATGTTCTCGATAAAAAATTAACAAAAATCAAAACATCTGAAGCTATGAAGAGCCTCATAGAAAACGAGGCTGATTTTTACGATCTTTTGAGCCATTGGAATACTGAAAGACTTGTTTTGGACCTATTTTTGCTTTTAAAAAATAAACGCAAAAATATTTGTGAAGTCGCGACTCTCCAACAAAAATGCAGCCGCGATCCAACAAAAAAAGGCTTAGAGCTTTACGACGCAAGTGGCAAAAAGTGCAGCAACCTCGTAACTAAGTCGACATGCCCGCATATTAAGTCTGAGCAGCAGGTTTTGGTTATGGAAGCGGGGATATATTTTACAAGTTATCTAAGCGTTATTAAAAAACCTGCAAAAATAACAGGCGCAACTTTATTCACGCACAAAACTCAAAATTTTATCGAGCAGCTGCAGAAAAACTCGGAGCGAGATTTAAATTACGCATTGCAAAAAAAAGATTTTTTTATCGAGTGGCGGATTTATGAAGAGTTTAAAAGATTTTTTCAACACATATAGCGCTTCCTCCAATAATGACCCCCATTATCTAGAATAGTATCAGGCTGTTATTAACTAGTCGGCCGTGCATAAGTCTTAAACATCAGAATGCATCTAGTGTTTAAAGAAAATATTTGATAAAAAAACTACCAGAAAACATGTTCCACCCTATTAATTTCTGGTAGTTTATGCGTCCTAAAGATTTGCCAAAACAGCGTGATCTATTCAAAGTTTCTCTAAGCCCAATCATAGATCTAAATCACCCGTTAGTAGTGTTATCAAAAAAGATCGATTGGCTTCG
>JAGOVF010000150.1 GCA_018060885.1 Oligoflexales bacterium
TTCATCGGTAGGTTTTTCAATGAGTTCTTTGTCTGTCAATCTTGCATAAATTTCAATAAGAGTTCCATCGGGATCTTTAAACCATAATTCATGCAAGGGTGTGCCCTTCCAAGTTGTGCGTGGTGGTTTTTCTATATGGGCTCCGAATTGTATTGCTTGGTGATAAGCATCGATAACAGACTGACGGTCTACCACGCTGATACCTAAATGGTAAAGAGTGTCTTGATGCAGCTCTTTGCCATCGGACACTAACAGAACAAAATTTAGATTCAGCTCAGGTTTAATAAACGTAGCGTAGCGGTGGGTCCATTCTTTTGGCCATGTATTTAGCAACCAAGCATAAAAGCGCACACTTTCTGGTAGATTCTTGACGCGGATGCTGCCATGAAATTCTTTTGCTTTTGGTCCTTTAGTTAATGTTAGTAAAGCGCGTAACACTTCAAGGCGCGCTTTGATCTGATCGCGGGCTGTGCGAAAGCGCATTTCTATATCCGAGCTTCTTTCGTTAGCGCTTGTGGAAGCTGGGTCTGCTATGGGCCAGTGCAAGCGTTTCACTATACCAGGAAGAATGGGGCAGACTTCTTCGGCGCAAAGCGTGACGACAATATCGATATCTGAAGGGTCGATAGAATCCACCGACTTACTCTTGTGTTGACTAATGTCAATGCCGATTTCTGCCATAGTGGCAATAGCGTAGGGATTGACTAGTAATGGCTTGGACCCAGCACTTATTACTGTGGCAAGATTGCCAAATAATTGTCGCGCGAGTCCTTCGGCTATTTGGCTGCGGGCAGAGTTAGCGACACACATAAAAAGTATTCGAGTCATAATTTCCTCATTCGAATTACAGTATTTTGTTTAGTAATTTTTTTTCGGGACAGTTTCATTGGGAAACCAGCTCTGAGTACGATTTGCAAAAGTAACCAGTGATAACATGACAGGCACTTCAACTAAAACTCCAACAACTGTAACAAACGCCGCACCTGAATTTAGACCGAACAAGCCGATCGCAACCGCGACTGCCAGTTCAAAGAAATTGGAAGTGCCGATCAGCGCGCAGGGGGCCGCGATATTATAGGGGACTTTCCAAAGTTTCGCTGCTCCGTAGGCAAGGGCAAAAATTCCATAGGATTGGATCAATAGCGGGATTGCGATCATTGCGATCAACAAAGGTTGATCGAGAATGATTTGACCTTGAAAGCCAAAAAGCAAAACGACAGTTCCAAGAAGGCCAATGACTGCAAGCGGCTTTGCGCGGGCGTTGAATTGTGATACTGCTAGGTTTGCTTCAGCTGAACTTTTCTTCGCTCTGCAGAGATGCCATCGCGTAAGAACTCCTGCGATCAGTGGGATCAATACATATAATCCTACCGAGAGGATAAGGGTTGCCCAAGGAACCTGGATGTCGGTAGCGCCGAGCAAAAGCGCAACTAAGGGTGCAAAAGCAAAAATCATGATCACGTCATTGAGAGCTACTTGGGCTAGAGTATAAGTTGCATCGCCTCGGGTCAATTGTGACCAAACAAAAACCATGGCGGTACAAGGCGCGGCTCCAAGCAGAATTAAACCAGCGATATATTGACTAGCATTTACAGGATCAATTAGATCCTTAAAGAAATAGTGAAAGAATAAAACACCAAGGCCAGCCATGGTGAAAGGTTTGATTAGCCAGTTTACTACTAGTGTAATAATCAGTCCCTTTGGACGCTCGTGAATGCGCTTGAGACTAGAAAAAAATCCACTGACACCATCATGGGAAACACCATGAACCAGATCAATACTGCTACGATGAAGTTAACCGAGCCATATTCATAGCTGGCTAATGTTTGAAAAACTTCCGGAAATAAACTTCCCAAAGCAATGCCAGCTCCGATACAAAGCGCAACCCACACGGATAGGTAGCGCTCAAAAACGCCAATTGGAGAACCTTTACTCATTCAAATTTCCCCTAATTTGTAGGAACAAAAGTTCTTACTGAAAGCGCCCGCAAATTATCCACTCCTACTGGTTCTATAGGTAGGAGTGGTACCACTGCATAACGCTTGGCATGCACTTTAGTGACGGCGTCGATTTCCTTGTGCTCATTTAATGCACGTTGTTGCAGGAGCGGCGATTTTGTGTGTGCAACTGCAATACAATTATTAATGATCCATGCCCAAGGTTCGATTCCGGCTCGACGTAGATCTTCTTGTAAATTTGCAGCTTCTAAAACTGGAGTGGTTTCTGCCAGTGTAACAAGTAGCACTTTGGTAAGCTTTGGGTTTTGCAGTTGCATCATTGGAGTCGTAAAATGGATGCCCTTGTCCCCCATTTTATGCGCTATTTCTCGATGGTAGGCACCAGTGGCATCAAGCAACAATAGAGTGTGGCCAGTGGGTGCGGTATCCATAACTACGAATTTCTTTCCTGCCTCACGGATGATGCGAGAAAAGGCTCGGAAAACTGCAATCTCTTCAGTGCAGGGTGAACGCAAATCTTCTTTCAATAATTCAAGACCCTGGGCATCAAGTTTTGCGCCTTTAGTTTCTAGTACATGTTGGCGATAATTTTCGGTTTCCGCACGTGGATCAATACGGCTCACGCTGAGATTGTTTTGCAAAAGGCTTTGCTTTTTAAAGGCATCACTTAGAGTCTCCGTGAGATGTGCAGCTGGGTCTGAAGTCGTGAGGTGAACAGGGTAGCCGCGATACGCAAGTTCAACTGCGACAGCGGCTGCCATCGTGGTTTTGCCGACCCCGCCTTTACCCATTAACATTATCAGTCCGTGGCTATCTTTGGCGATTTCATCTACTAAACTCGCTAAAGTCGGTTCTGTGAGTGGCTCTGGGTACTGGGTTGATTCTATATCGGTCAGCAGGTCTAAACTTTCAAAGAAGTGGTGGAGTGCATCTAGTCCAACTAGATTAAAAGATTTAAGTGCGATTTGATCACGCGGCAGAGATTTAATTTGTTTAGGAATATTTGTTATCGCCAGTTGTTCTCGGGCATAGATAGCTTTGGCCAGCGCATCGTCTTTGGTTGCGTTTTCAGGTAAAACACCGTTGATCACTAAATATTGCTGATTCAGACCAACATCGGAAAGTTCCGTGTGGGTTCGTGCTACTTCACGCAAAGTCGAAGCTTGCGCGCGCGCGACTAATACTAAGCGAGTCCTTTTGGGATCTGCCAAGGCATCAACTGCAGCCTTATATTGCTCGCGCTGCTTTTCAAGTCCAGCAAGAGGCCCTAAGCAGGACGCATCACCTTTGCCCGTCTCCAAAAAACCGCTCCAAGCGCCAGGCAACTGTAATAGTCGAATTGTGTGCCCCGTCGGAGCAGTATCAAACAAAATATGTTCGTATTCTGCTGTTAGATTGGAGTCTATCAATAGCTCGGTAAATTCGTCAAATGCTGCAATTTCATTTGTGCAGGCACCAGAAAGTTGTTCTTCGATGCCTTTAACGACCGAGTCTGGCAACACTCCGCGGACAGGGCCGACAATTCTATCTCGATAAGCTTGAGTAGCAGATTCAGGGTCTATTTCTAGGGCAAATAAGTTTTCCACTGTGGAAATGGCAGTGATCTTATCGCCAATATGCACGCCGAATACTTGCCCAACATTAGAGGCTGGGTCTGTGCTGACCAATAAAACACGTTTACCCGCATCGGCAAACTTGACGGCAGTTGCACAAGCGATGGAAGTCTTGCCGACGCCGCCCTTGCCGGTGAAAAAGAAAAATCGAGGTGGATTTGTGAGAAAGTTCAATTTGTAAGCCTATTTTAATTAACAACAGCCAGATTTGGCAATTTTTTCAACTTTTTTTGCAGGTTCACAACAAGTTTCTGATGCTGCAGAAGTAAGTTTTATCCACTTCGCCAATTCTTCGAAACTTGGATAGTGTCCTGCCTGAACTTGTTGTCCATCTACCATTATGAGAGGTAAGCCTTCTTGGCCAAATTTTTCTAGAAAAGTCTTTACCAGAGTATTATTCGCAAACGCTTGCGGCTGCTGCGCTAGATTAAATCGTTCTACCTTCACTCTGTTTTGTTTTAGGCGCTCCACATCCGCTGAAAAGTTAACTAAGGCTTGATCTACATCGACGCCACACACACCTGAGCTGCAGCAAAGGGCAGGGTCAAAAACTTGAACAATTGTCATTTTAAATCTCCTTTGTTTGTTAATGAGCTTAAAGAACTGTTAGGTAGTACTGAGTCTACACAACAGGATTTTTTTAGTTGGTCGACGCATTGTTCTGGTTGGTCTGCGCAACACTCTTCCATCAAATAAGCTATCAGATCTAATACAAGAGGTAGGTTTGCTCGATAACGCTGGAAACGACCTTCTTGTTGGACGGTAAGTAGCTTCGCTTGGCTTAATGCCCTGAGATGGAAGGATAAATTAGTCGGGGGGATATCGAGTTTCGTTGCTATTTCGCCTGCAACAAGACCCTCTGGCCCACTTTTAACCAGTAGGCGATAGACATCTAGGCGCACGCCAGATGCGAGCATTTCAAAAACAGTGGTTGCGACTTCTTTTTCCATATTTCAATTATACAACAATAATTGAAATATTAAAATATATAAATTTGGTATATGTTAAAAATTCTCGATTTTTCCTTTGGATATAGGTGGGCTTTATGAATAGTACAAAATTAACATTTATTGTCGAATCTCGGCGTATAGATGCGCATCGAAGTTTGGCGCGTTGCAAGACTGCTGAAATTACGCTCGATACCGATTTAGCAGGTAGTCAGGATGCCTTTAATCCGGCAGAGCTTTTGCTTGCTGCACTTTCTGCCTGCATGATTAAGGGCATTGAGCGGGTAGTGCCAATGCTGAAGTTCGAACTTAGCAGTGTAGAAGTTAGGATCGAAGGTGTACGGCAAGATGTTCCGCCAAAAATGGAGTCGATTAAATATGAGATTATTGTTGATTCTGATGAGACAGAGCGTCGCTTAGAACTTTTGCACGATAATGTGAAAAAATTTGGCACAGTTTTTAATACAGTAGCACCTGGCACTAATTTGTCCGGCAGTTTACGGCGCAGAGATTCTTCACGATGAGCTTTAATCATAAGCATGATGGTAGGGAAAAGCCTTCGCAAGATCAGTCACAGCTCACGCGCGTATTTGCTATTGGTATAAGCATCAACCTCAGCTTTGCACTTTTAGAAGTCTACTATGGGTGGCGATCAAATTCTCTCGCTTTGCTAGCTGATGCTGGACACAATTTTAGTGATGTCGCAGGACTTGCATTAGCTTGGGTGGCAACAATTATCGGCAGAATCCGGCCAAATGCTCGTCATACCTATGGTTGGAAACGAGCAACTGTTCTTTCTTCTTTTGCAAACGCTATCATTTTATTAGTTGCGATGGGAGCCCTCGGCTGGGAGGCTATTGGACGATTGCGCGAGCCTGTAACAATAGAAGGAATGACCATTGTTGTCGTTGCTGCGATTGGTATGGTTATAAATTCTCTTACGGCGATTTTGCTTCATAGTCGAGCGAGCGATCTCAATGTGAGAGGGGCTTTTATTCACATGGTCGCAGATGCAGCTGTCTCTGGTGGTGTCGTTGTTGCTGGAATACTTTTTATGATTTTCGGATGGACCTGGCTTGATCCAGTCGTTAGCATTTTAGTTGCGGGAGTTATACTTTTTGGGACAACTCATTTGCTGCGCCAGTCACTACACCTACTCTTTGATGGTGTACCTGAACACATTGATCCCATTGCTGTTCGTAAGTATTTAGAGAAAGTCTTGGGAGTCATTGAAGTGCATGACCTGCATATTTGGGCTATGAGTACAACGGAAGTCGCATTGACCGTCCATCTGGTGGTGCCTAGCGGCCACCCTGGAGATGTATTTTTAAGGGAAATTTCTGACACGCTTCAGAAAAAATTCGAAATTCAGCATGTGACAGTTCAGATAGAAAGTGCACTGTTTTCTGATGAGTGTGTCACAATTCAATCCAAATTTTCTAAGAATTCCTGAAATACTTTTGGAGCATCTTCTTCTAATTTATTGAGATCATAGTTTCGAGTAAGGAATTCCTGCTTTGCAATTTGAAAGTCCCATGCGACAGCTTCAGTTGCTAATCCCGAAATCATTTTTCTAAGAGAATTGGCTGATTGAGGATGCTTACTTTTCAAATTTTTCCATATAACAGCTAAATCATAGTGAAAACCTTTTTCGACAAGGTCAAATACCACATCAACAATATCGACCAAGTCCCGCACCCTTCTCGGATCATCTTCGAAAGATGCGCGTTTTAATGCAAGAAAGCCCAATGGATTTGGAAAAAAAACATTTTTTGATACTTCATAGCTAGATTCGCATGCAAAGCTAAACTCATCAAATGACCAATTATTCCCGACACCCATAGCTCCTCTAATTGATTTAGCATCCACTTGTCCCTGAGGGTGAGCTACAAAATCTATAAATGACGGAGTTAATTTATTATGATTTGGACTTACTAATCTGAAATAGCGATCAGGATCTAAAGATAAATATCCCGCGTCGAGAAAATTTTTGCGAATTTTGTTGTATTCGTCGGTAGATGACATTAGTCCGATACTCAGATCCAGATCACCTGTAGATCTCGCTCTGTTTATCCAGCCTAAGTCGTAATAAATTTGCAATACTGCTGCTCCAAAGATTAAGCCTCGGCCTTGTGCTGCAGAAGCAATACTGAACATTGAAGGCAAGGCATATTCAATTGTTCTCTCCCAATTTTTTAATTTTTCGCTATCGTATTTCATTTAATAGCCTCTGTAATATTGCAATTCTAGATTCACGTGCTCGCGAATCTGCAAAACCTAAATCCCAAACTGCTCTAAATATATTCATTCCATGCATCCAACTAGGAAATGCAAAGTCTATTTCCAAATCCAATTTTGTGAAGATAGCCTCTTTTTCAAAAGATCTATTAGAGACTGCTAGCGCACATGCCGCTCTTTCCCTTCCCGTGCAAGGTACCAATCGATTTTGTTTTTTAAATTCTGAAAGAACCTTGGGGCTTATCCACAAAGTCACTCTTGGATCATTTAATCCACCGGTTATTTTTGCCACTTCCAAAGGCCCTGGTAAAACTTCTGCTTGAAATTTATCAATTGACTCT
Source organism: Oligoflexales bacterium (assembly GCA_018060885.1). GTDB lineage: Bacteria > Bdellovibrionota_B > Oligoflexia > Oligoflexales > JAGOVF01 > JAGOVF01. The sequence goes on from JAGOVF010000150.1 coordinate 7,098, forward strand.
TGTAACCAGTGGCCAGCTTCTACTGAATTTAATTCTTTTTCGGGAAACCGATACTCTTTTGAGACACGAAAAAATGGAGTCAAATATCTTGATATTTTGGGGTCTTCCATCATGCTAAGCCAGTAATCAACTTTTTGTAGAAGAACAAATTCGCGAAATTCTAACGCATTACTTACATTCGCAGCGCCAAAACATTTGCTTACGGAAGATTGAGAGATACTTAGTTTTTCTGATAACTCTGTGCCTGTAAGCTTTTGAAAATATTGTTTAGGCATCTTAATTGCTGTTTCTATTAATTTAAGACTAGCTGGATTAATAATGTTTGTACCTTTTGGTGCCGCCTTCTTTTTTAGTTTTATAGTTGGTTTTTTAAGAGCAGGAGAAGATCTATAAGTTTGGTCTTTCGTGAATAAGCAAAGATATCCATCTTCAGTTACATAGCTAACTTCATTCTTTTCTAACCATCGTCTTAATTGGACAGTGGATCTTTTAAATAATATTCCTTGCTTCATATTGCGACTGTGGTTAGAAATTTCATTTGCAAATTCTCTAACCAAGTCGTCTTGAATTTGCTGTAGTTCTAATTTTCCAATTTTTATCTGTTTAGGAGCCGAGCCAGTTATTGTTGACTCCAAACCCATTTTTTTCAGTACTTTTAGGTGTTTTAAATTAGACATAATTAATTCTTATAGACATAAATATATTTTACAAGAATAATTGTTAAATATCAATAGTTAAATAAATCAATTAATACAGTATTATATATAAAATTATTATTTATTCTTATTATTCATTCTAAATATAACAAGAATAACTGTTTACAAAAATCTGGTACGGAAAATATCAATTGCTTAAACAAATAATTGAAAGTACTAAAATATGTTGGTAATTTTATTTTTGTAGATGCTCTTTGACAACTCAGAACGCCCAAACTGTTCAGAATGGTAAATCTCCAGTCCTCTTATGAC
>JAGOVF010000151.1 GCA_018060885.1 Oligoflexales bacterium
TAATTGTTTTTTTGTTGTTATTAAAACAATCAGGTGGATAGGCCACTTTTTCAAGCCTAAACTAACATAGCGATTTGATTTTCCTTTCCAATCCTTGGTAACACTTCTAATGAACCAACTCGTTATTGCACGTCATTTTACTGTTTAAAATCAATAACATAGATTGTTCTCTAAATAGATACACTTAACTCACCGATAGATAGGCTAAGCCCCAGCGAATTTGGAGTATAAAGATGAGTCTTAAAAATTTAAAGTACATGTTATTTTTTTTAGCTTCCGCATTCTATTTAATTTCATGCAATAGCAACAAGCCGAAGCAAAATTTTACGGCAAAACCAAGTCAGCCCCTCGTTCCTGACGACAATACAGGTGATCATGATTCTAATCTAAACCCGCAGGTTCCAGGAGATCCTTTAGTACCGCCACAAACAGTCGAGGAGATAAAGAAAAAATGTCTTGAAGCTGCTGCACAAAATCGAATTGAAACAAAAACTTTCAATATCCGATTTCGAGAATTTACCATTCCCCAAGACGCCTGTTTAGGCGAGGGTAAGGCCACGCCCAATAGTGATCGCTTTGCTGCGTATAACCGCGATGTTCAAACGGTCGCAAACGGTGAATTGGCTGATATATGTGATGCACGTTTCGATTTTTCAGGGATGAACACACAATATCAAAATGCCGATTCATTAAAGTTTGATGACGCCATCTTTATTACAGTGCGACCAAAAAGAGCTGAAGCTTATACTGCTGATGAACTGATCTTAGCGGCGTCTCGCGACTACAGTGAGTACTTTAGTAAAAAAAGCGGATCTAGCGTCTTTTATCAATGGCCGGATCTTTTAGGAAAGATCTGGGATAATTTTAGCACCAATAATGAAGTCGGCGGGCCTATAGACAACGAAAAAAATGCACGAATCGAAAAGCCCTATTGTTTTGGGTCAAGTGATCCCGCTGCATGTAAAATTCCTCTGCATACAGATAACTTTGCAATAGGATCATTTCAAGTCAACTTACCAGAAGCTGCGCAACTCCAATTGGGCCAATTTATGGCACAAGGCTCCTCATTAGAATTTGCCTTGGTAGTGACTGGAGATGACGAGCCTGGCTCTGATTGCAGTGTAAACAAGCCTATTTTCTTCGATATTGTTTTGAAATACATTAGGCCATAAATAAATATTAAGTAGCGTCTAATTCGTAAAACTCAATGCGGCATTCGGTCTAGTTGACTCTCTAATGAATTTATTTTAACTATATGGATACTACGTTCTTTTGCTTTGCAGTATTTGTGTTGATCATTAGCTTTGTCAGAAACTAAAACCAGGTGAAGATCGTCTATAAAACTAACTCCCTCTAAATTGCAATAGCTCGGAGAAAATTGAAATCTGGATTCTACTATGAATTGGTTAAGACCCTCGATTTTTCCGAGCAGCAAAACACCTTCTGCTTGTGATAAAAGAGCAAAGCGATCATTCCTAATGTCAAGAGCAGAATAATCTGACAGCATCAATTCGCCATTTAGCTCAATACTAGCTGAGTTTTCGTAGTTTTCGGTAAATATTTCTATCGTCCCCGCATCGTTTCGCGTATTTTTTTTACAAGGTTTGCCTTCACATAAGATGAAAATATATTCTCTTCCTTCAAAGGATCTTGTAGCTATTCCCTCCATGCCAGAAGTTTTTTCTTTAAATTCATAAAAAAATTTTCGTGCAGAAAATAAGTTATTATCTTGCCTTTTTTCCCACAAAACAAACATCTTTCCTTCATCTTCATCTTCATCTTCATCTTCAGATTCTAAAAACTCTTCTATCAATCGAACCACCCCAGAATTTGGATGAATATCAATTCCTTCGATGTCCATTTGATTCCGATTTTCAGTAAACGGAATATTTACTAATGCGCCATCTTGTATTTTTTTATTATTATTTAAGTCTAGAATAGCTTCAAACATCTGTGCTTGGTCATCAAAAATGATGTATATTTTATTGTTAAAGTATTCGACTCCGCTTGCTTCAAATGAATCCGAGTATTCACTATTTTTGAAAAAACCTTTTTTGAAAAAATCTGCGATTTTTCTCTCGTAAACAATTTCATATTGAGAATGACTATTTTCTTGAGTGCTCGCTTTTGCGGTTTCAATGCGACTCGATTTACAAGATGAGCTAAGAATACAAGCAATTGAGAGTAGGCTCAAAAAAAGTGCATAATGCATTTATTATTTACTTCCCTGCTTTAAACGATTTGAGCTCCATTAAAACTGAACCAATCTTAATTTCGCCTTCAATTTTAACTATGGGACGCGAAACATGTTCCGTAGCGATCCATATTAAAACTTTCCCACGTTGCTGTAATTCTTTTCCAAGATATGTTTTGAGCTCTAGTTGAACAGTTTTGAAAGCCCCTGCAGGAACTTTTATTTCTTCGTTTTTCACTGGCTTTGCTTCTAAAAGCCAACTTTGTCCTGACGTATAAACAGGGGCGGTTTCGACTTTTCCCAGAGTGTAAGCTCTAGTTCGCAACCAAAATGCCACGCTCAATGCATCAATATCTCCTGGCAACATAAATAACGAATTGATTTCTGGTTCTTTGCTTTTACTAAGGACGAGATTTTTTTCAAGGACTTTGCAGTTTATGTGGTCAAAATCGAGCCACTTTTCTCGTTGATAACGCTTGCCAAATATTTTGCCTTCATCCTGCCTTAAATAGAACTTTTCAATGGCAAAATTATCAGCGTTGGAAAGAGCTTCGATGCCGTCGTCTGCCTGAAAAATATTATTGTACCATTCGCCGGTTTTTCCACTTGCAGTGAAGACACGCACCCATTTGCCTTTGTGTTTTCGCGGCGGCCGCACTTCGAGAATGCCATAACCGACCAAAACCCCGTAATAGCGCATCTCATATTCGGAAAGTTCACCACTTTGAAAGGGTTGCTCGGCATATACAAGTGATCTTTGTTCACCTTTTTTGGAGTTGAGTAAGTAGCTGTTAATAGCCGCTTTGTGTTCGGGGAGGCATTGGGGTTCGACGACTTTTTCCGCTACTTTTGTTTTAGAGTTAGCCTCCGCAGCCTTTAAGTCAGTAATTTTGCCAAGACCGCAAATTGTATGGATGAAAAAAGAGATAATTAATAGGCGCTCATAAGACTTGGCCTTACAAAGAAATGCAAAATATTTAAGTGCCAAAAACATAAATCCGCCGTTTTTCCAAAATATGCAAATCCCAACTGTTTTTGCAAAGCACACCCCTTTTAGCCTAACATAAATAGTCAGCTAGTATAAATTCTTCCGACTCATGAGCTATTTTACGGCAATTTAAGAGTTTTTTGCCACTTTCATGGGCAACTCTAGATTGACTTTTTGGTACCTGCATGTTATCGAAGTAGCCTCGATTACAAGTCCCCATAGGTGATTTTTGATCTAGGCATTCGTGTGGCAATCTTGTCCTAAAGCAGCAAATTGTCATTAATTATTGGGCTTTATCATTTTTCAAATGAGGTTTTTAACATCTATTATGGTTAGTCAACAAACACAAGAAATGAAAGTAACGGGCATGGGATCAATTCGCTGGGAAGACGAAGATACAGGCTTCGATGAAGTCAGTAAAGACGGCGAGTTTGCTTCGCTACTCAATGAAGAATCTGAAAACACAATAAAAGAAGGCAGCATAGTCAAAGGGCGTGTAACTCGCGTTTCTGACGATTATGTCTATGTTGATATCGGTCATAAAATGGAAGGCGAAATTCCAAAAGACGAATTCCGCAATCTTGATGGCGTTATAAGTATTAAAGCAGGTGATGCTGTTGAAGTTTATTTAGACCGCTTCGAAGATGGCCACGGCGATATGGTGTTGAGCCACGAGCGAGCCGAAATGCTTCGTGCTTGGGATCGCTTCGCACTTGCTTTTGAAAATTCAGAAATTGTCGAAGGTATTATTACTTCGCGCGTCAAAGGTGGTCTTTCTGTAGATATTGGTGTCAAAGCCTTTTTGCCAGGCTCTCAAATTGATTTAAGACCAGTTCGTAATCTTGACAAACTCATCGGCGAGAAGCTGCAATTTAAAATTATTAAATTCAATAAAAAACGCGGCAACATCGTACTCAGCCGTCGTGTTTTATTAGAGCGCGACCGTGACCAAATGCGCAAAGAAACTCTGGAAAATCTTGGCGAAGGTGCAATTTTACGTGGTGTAGTTAAAAACATCACGGATTACGGTGCATTCGTTGACCTTGGTGGTATTGATGGTCTCCTTCACATAACAGACATGTCATGGGGAAGAATCAATCACCCATCACAAATGTTTGATGTTGGCCAAGAACTGCAAGTAAAAGTCATGAGCTATGACCCAGAGAAAAAACGCGTTTCTCTCGGTTACAAACAATTGCAAACAGACCCATGGCAAGAAGCGGCAAAGAAGTTTGCGTCTAACACCATTACAAAAGGCAAAGTTGTTAGCCTTGCGGATTATGGCGCATTCGTGGAGCTTCAAGACGGCGTTGAAGGTCTTATTCACATAAGCGAGATGTCTTGGTCAAAAAGAGTTAAACACCCATCGCAGATCGTTAATGTCGGCGACGAAGTCGAAGTTATGGTTCTCTCTATCGACGAAGAAAATCGTCGCATTAGTCTTGGAATGAAACAAATAGAGCCTAATCCTTGGGAAATCGTGAAAGAAAAATACCATGTTAATGACGTCATACGCGGCAAAATTCGCAATATTACCGATTTTGGTTTATTCGTTGGTATTGAAGAAGGCATTGATGGTCTGATTCATATTTCCGACATCAGCTGGACTGAGCGCGTTAAACATCCTGGTGATTTGTTCAAAAAAGGCGATGAAGTCGAAGCGAAGATTTTGCAAATTGATACCGAGGGCGAGAAATTTTCTTTAGGTATTAAACAACTTTCTGAAGATCCTTGGATTAAGACTGCAGCAGCACATCCTGCTGGATCTAAAGGCAAAGGACGCATCACAAAAATTGCTGATTTTGGAGTTTTTGTGGAACTCGCGCCTGGAATTGAAGGCATGGTTCATGTGAGCGAATTAGACAGCAACGAAATTAAACACCCAAATGACGTTGTTAAAGAAGGTGAAGAGCTCGATTTTATAGTTCTTAGCTCAGATAGCGAAGAGCGTAAATTTTCTTTATCTCGCAAAGCGTTTCAAAAGAATTTAGCCGGTGAAGAATTAAGAACTTATATCGATTCTGTTGCCGAGCCAAAAACTAGTTTCGCAGAAGCATTTTCCCGCGCTAAGAGCGGCGACGAAGAGACTTAATTTGCGATAAGAAGCGAGAAGATACTTAGTTCTTAAAATTATTTTTTGTGGCATTCTCAAATCAAAAGGAATGCCACTTTTTTTTTGATAGAATTAAACATTTCTTAGGAAACAGAGAGTCACATGGTTTTTTTATTTAAAATTTTAAAGTTTCTATCTTTCACCGCAGCGCTCTTATTTGGCATTTTGTTTGCGGCTCAAAATCAAGCTCCGCTTCAGTTTTTTATACCATTTACGGCAAATCCAATTGTGATTGAAGCTTATTTCATTTATTTTGCTTTTTTTGTAAGCGGAATATTATTTACATTAACGTTTTTGGCGTTAGATAATCTAAAGAAATTTTTTCTGATTCGATCACTTAAGAAAAACTACAAAAAAGCGATGAAACAAATTCAAAAAGCCGATGTACAAGCTGCCGAAGCTGAAAAATCTTCATCTGCTGGTTACAAGGACTAAATATGTCATCCCCTTTAAGCGTTTCTCGCCGCATTGCACTAGATGCCTTTGTTGAAGTTATGGAAAAGCATTCAACTCCTGAAGAGGCGACAGAAAAGCTTTATAATAAATTTTCTAATATTAGCCGCCAGGATAAGAACTTTGTGAAAGAACTACTTTATGGTTCTTTGCGCTGGTATGGAAAATTGTATTGGATACTCCAACATACTGCGAAGCGTGATTTGTCTAAGTCTTCGCCAGAAATTAGAGCTGCGCTTGTTCTTGGAGCTTATCAAATTTACTACATGTCAAAAGTTCCAGATCGCGCAGCAGTCAATGAGAGCGTCGAATTTATAAGAAATTCTGGGCAAGCTGCGGCTTGTAGTTTCGTAAATGGAATTTTACGCCAAATATCACGCCGCGCCGAATATTTTGCCAAACCAGATAAAGAAAAAAGACCAGCAGAATATCTTTCTGTTCAATTTTCTTACCCACAATGGATGGTTGAAAGATGGTTAAAACAATTTCGTTTTGATCAATTAGTCACAATGCTGCCTTTAAATAACTCAATACCGCCCAACACAATCCGAATTAATGGACTCAAAGTGAGTCAAGAGGCTCAAGCTGATCTGCTAAAAGATCTTTTGCGTCTTGAAAAAAACCACATAGAAAAGCGTCCCTTGCGGAATTGTTTTCAATTAAGTTCTAGCCCAGATTTTTCCGAGGAGAGTTTGTTTTCTAAAGGTCTTTTTACGGTTCAGGATGAATCTGCCCAATTGATTGCGCATCTTGTTAATCCACAAAATGGCGAGAACATCGTCGATATATGTGCCGGTCCTGGTGGCAAGCTGGGGCATTTGTATGAACTGTCAGAAGGAAAAGCTAATTTAACCGCTGTAGAAATTAACCCAGCGCAAATTGTCCGTTTAAAAGAAAGTATGGCACGCCTCGGTCACAGTCGCTTTGAAGTTTTTGAATCTAATCTTTTTGATTGGAAGCCAGCTGTACCGCAGGATAAAGTTCTGCTTGATGCGCCATGTTCCGGCTTTGGTGTATTGCGACGACATCCGGAGGGCAAGTGGCTTAAAACAGAAAAGCTAGTTACTGAAATGCAGGCCAAACAACGAGAAATGCTCAAACACTGTGTGTCGCTGCTTAAAAAGTCTGGAGAACTTATCTATTCAGTTTGTTCGCATGAAATTGAAGAAACAGCGCAGCAATTAAATTGGTTAATGCAAACTTTTCCAAATGAGCTGGAAGTCATTTCTGCTGCTTCCCGGTTACCGCCCTATTACAAACAATTTGTAACTAGGCAAAATATACTTCTGGTTTATTCCGGTAATTCTGAAGGTATGGACGGTTTTGGTGCCTTTATAGTTAAAAGGGTATAATGGAGAAAAGAATATTTTTTTTCCCAGGGAGGGGACTGATGTTTGCCCTTAGGATTTTCATAAATCTAACTTTTTTATCCATAGTCCTTCAAAGCAATATTGCATATTCTCAGGCTCGACGTTTTAGTGATTATGCACAATTGAAACAAGCCTTGCTTGCAGAGCTTGCTGCCGCTAAAGAGCGCATTTGGATAGCAAGTGCCTATATGAATGATGGCGACGTTGCATCAGCAATTTATGTTGCGAAATACCGCAAATTAAATGTCCAGGTCCTTCTGCATCCGGCGCGCGCAAATTCATATATGTCAAGTCTTAGATTTTTTAAGAAAAATAACATTGCTGTTTTTTTGCAGCCTAAGAGTTTTAAAACGCCAGCTTCGAGTTCCTGGCTTGTTGATAAGAGTTTAATCACTGTCGACGGTGATCTAGATTTCCTAGCTCCTCGACGCTCATATAATTTGAACAAACAAAACGGAGCTCCTGCTAGTCTTTTTGAAAAGGATTTTCTTACAGCGCTCGAAGCAAAACAAAATGCCCATTTAACATCTATAAACTCAGTCAGCCGCCCCAAAGGGATAGCAACACCTTTAGCAGCGCCGAAGACTAGATCAACATCGCAGCAACAATTACCCTTAGTCAGAAAATCGGCGTCACCGCAAGTTGCTCCTTTAACGCCTGCAGAACAGCGATTCAAAAGCGCGGCGCATCAGCCTTTTGTCTATAGTATGAGAGGTCAGAGTCGACCTGAGCATATCAGCGACAAATTGCCAAGCCAGACGATTTCAAGTAATTCAAAGGATGCAGCGTCTCAGTTATCAAAAGGCAAATTAATACCCAAGAAGCCATGGGGCTCGCAGAATTATCCACTAAGCGACCAGAGGCAATCAATAGAGTCGTATTAGGCCACAC
>JAGOVF010000024.1 GCA_018060885.1 Oligoflexales bacterium
TCCCTACATAGAGTGGGAACAACTTGCAAAAAAAATACAGAATAAAACCTTGATCGGTTTTTCCGACGCTAGCGCACTCATCGCAGCTTTGTGGGCGAAGGTGCAATGGAATAGTATTCACGGCCCCATGCCGCAATCTGACCTATGGCAAGTGCAAGGTGAGTCAGGCGCAATTGTGTTAATAAAAATGCTAACAAATAATCTAGTTGCGCAACCTTTGATCTTTAAAGATTCGTACAATGATAAACAAAACTCTTTGATCAAAGGAGTCGTTTTTGGTGGCTGCTTAAGCGTTTTAAGTCAATTGATTGGAACGCCATATTTCCCCAAATTTCATAGTGAGACTATTTTGTTTTGGGAAGATGTTGGTGAAACGGCAGCAAAAATCATGCGCTTAGTTAATCAATGGCAGCAAGCAGGCTGCTTAGAAAATGTTACTGCGATAATTTTAGGTCGTTTTACGAAATTAGACCCTAGCGGAGACTTGACTCGGCAAGATGAGATCGAGCTATTGGTGCAGCAAGAGCTTGCTAGCCGTTTAAAGCTACCGATTTTTATCTGCGAAAACTTAGGACATATCGTGGAAAACCACCCTATTTTTGTCGGAAAAAATGCTGAAATTCGCAATAAGCGACTTACTTATGTGGAGAGTTTCGTATGAGGAAAAAACTATATTTTATCGGTATAGCAGGCAAGGGCATGGGAAGTGCGGCCGGACTGATGCAGCAAGCAGGTTATGAAGTTGAAGGCAGCGATATGAATCTCTACCCGCCGATGTCGACCATGCTAGAAAAGCTGAAAATAAAAGTCGACACCCCCTACTCTGTTGACAACATTAGCAACTCTCGCGCTGATGTTTTCGTGGTAGCCAATGCCCTTTCTCGTGGTCATGTTGAGCTTGAATATGTTCTAGAAAATGATTTGCCTTATACTAATTTCCCACAATTAATCGGCCAAGAAATTTTATCTAAACGTTGCAGTATCGTCATAAGCGGTACACATGGAAAAACAACGACGACCTCACTTTTAAGCCATGTATTGCAGAAGTTGGGTGAAGACTGCGGGTATTTAATTGGGGGGATTCCGCTCGGACAGGAACATAGTTTTAATTTAGGTAAAGGCGAGACATTTGTTATTGAAGGTGATGAATATGACACGGCTTTTGATGACAAAGAGCCAAAATTTTTCCACTATTTTCCTGAGTTTCTTATTATTAATAATATTGAATTTGACCACGCAGATATTTTTGCAAATGTTGAACAAATATATGGCAAGTTTAAAAAATTACTAAGCTTGGTTAAGAATAAAAAAAATATTATTGCCAATATGAGCGATGCCGGGGTTCGACGCGTCATCGAAGAAAGCGGTCTAACTGAAGAGGTAACTAGCGTCTACTTAGATGCGGGATCTTCGAAGAAGGCTGATTTTATAATGCATAAAGTCGACTTTGATGTGGCTAAATCAATGTGGCGAGGTACTCTGCGAACCCCCGAAGGATTTGAAAAGACCTTGCACACCCAATTAACTGGAAAACATAATCTGGCAAATATAGCGATGGTTGCGGCATGTGTTTGGCGGATTAAGGATAGAATTCCAGTGTTGAAGTCGATAGATTTTCAGGATTTTTCTAATGCCTTAGAAGATTTCAAAGGTGTAACGGGTAGAATGAATATACTACTAGAAACCCCAACTGTAAAAATTATCGAAGACTACGCTCATCATCCAACGGCCGTAGCGCTTTTGCTTGAAATGTTAAAAAAGCAATACCCTAAAGAAAGACTCGTCGCATGTTTTGAACCCAAAAATGCGACGAGTCGACGTAATATTTTTATTGCGGAGTATGTTGAGGCTTTTGGATTAGCAGATTCGGTATTTTTCGGGGCTTGTCCGGTAGACTTAAGAATCCCTGAACCTCAAAGAATGCGCATTGATGAACTGGTCCAAAAAATTGGCGACAAAGCATCAGCGTTCGCTACAAACCTAGATTTGATGAGAGCTGTAGAGGGAGAGTTGAAGAAGGGTGGGGTCTTTGTGTTTATGTCGAGCAGTGACTTTAGCGGAGTCGCTCATAAGCTAGCTCAATCGAATAAAAAACAATAAAAATTTTAATTCAAAGAGTTGTAATTTTTTTTGCTTGGCTTTATTTTCCTATCCGGGTAAAAGTTGGTGGCTCAAAAGTTTTCCATGAATTTTTGGAACTAAACAATTTACCTAATTTAGCCAAAAATCTGGATTTTGTGATTCTAAACACTTGAGAATTTTTGTGCTACATGCTTAAGTCTTGTGTTACTTTCTTAAACTAAGGAGTTGTGTCTATGTTGTTGAAAAAAAGAAACCCTTTACTCGTACTTGCTCTTGGACTTGGATTGTCTGTGTTTGCGGGCTGTACGGACGATGAACCTGTTGTTGACGAAGCCGTTCAAGCTAGCGAAGCGACTGATCCTGCGGCAATCGTAGAAGAAGATCCATCAGCAGCTGCTTTCGCTGCACAAGCCGTTTATTTTGACTTTGATGATTCGACAGTACGCGCTGACTCTCAAGCAGCTTTAAGTGCTTTAGCTGACCATATGCGTGCAAATGCAGCTGTAGTTGTTCAAATCGAAGGCCATTGTGATGAGCGTGGTTCACATGAGTACAACATGGCTCTTGGTGAGCGCCGTGCTAACTCTGTAAAAAACTACCTAGTACAATTAGGTGTTGATGCTGGCCGTTTATCTACTATTACTTACGGCGAAGAGCGCCCAGCTGTTGCTGATGGGCATGATGAAGCTGCATGGTCACGTAACCGTCGCGCTGAATTCGTCATTTCTAATTAGTTAGTCTAATTAATTCCGCTTCTATATCTTTATTAAAAAAACCCTTCTCCTATTTTTTAGGGGAAGGGTTTTTTGTCAAAGCCGCTCTTGCAATCATTTAAGATAACTTATAGATTAGCTCTTTAGGATTTATGTCCTTAATGAGAGTTTAATTAAATCTGGGTTCGCGCCTCTTTGGGTAGCCCGAGACAGTTTCTTGATTCCATTGAATCATTGATTCTTTGGTTATTGTATAGGGAATCGATCAGTAAAGGATGCCGCCTGAGTGAAAGTGCGTCATTTTGTATGATATTGACTGTTTAGGTTCCTATCATTTCAAGGAAATTTGTATCGCCCCAAGAGTATTGCGCTAATCCCTTGCGATTCAAGAGGGTAATGTGGAAGCGTCAGAATTACTTTTTGTTATTGGCATTGTCATCGCCGGAATTCTAGTAGGGTTGCTGCTTTTTGGGTTTGCAACTCAGAAAAAAAAATTAGCTTCAGCTTTTCAAGAAGCGCAAAAAGAAGCATCCAAGATTATGCAGGATGCGAGACAAGAATCTGATCGTATCGTAAAAAATGCTCTTAGAGAAAGTAAAGAAGATCAGACTCAGCGCCGGCGATCTTTCGAGCAAGAAGCCAATCAACGCCAAAGTGAAATCCGCAAACTCGAAGAAACAATTAAAAAAAGAGAATCTAGTTTAGAGAAAAAGCTAGAAATAATTGAAAAACGTGAAAATGAATTAGAAAGCTTGGAAGCAAAGCTAGAGGCAGACGAGCAAAATTACCGAACTCTCATAAAAGACGCTGAAACTGCGATTACAGATAGTCGCCGCTTATTAGAACGAGTCGCAGGAATGAGTGCGGAAGAAGCGCGCAGAGAGCTTGTTAGAACTTTAGAAACAAAAGCTCGCAATGAAGTCCGCGAAAAGATTCGCCGCATCGAAAGCGAAATGAAGCGAGAAGCCGAGATGAAGGCACAATCGGTCGTTAGCTTGGCTGTTCAGCGAATTGCTAGTGAGTATGTAAACGATTCAACAGTTTCCGTAATTACGTTACCCAGCGACGATATGAAGGGAAGAATTATTGGACGTGAAGGACGCAACATCCGTGCAATAGAGCAAATGACAGGAGTTGATTTAATTATTGACGACACCCCAGAAGCGGTGATTATTTCTTGTTTTAATCCGATTCGACGCGAGATTGCAAAACTTGCTATCGAAAAGCTCATAGCAGACGGCCGCATCCATCCTGCGCGCATTGAAGAAACAGTTCAGCGCGTTGAAGAAGAATTTAATGTTCATATACGAGAAATTGGTGATCAAGCTGCTTTTGATATTGGTTTGACAGATTTACCACCGGAATTGTTATTTAACTTAGGCAAATTAAAGTTTCGAACAGCGGGTACTCAGTCGGTTCTTGCACATAGCTTAGAAGTTGCAAGAATTTGTGCCATTATGGCAAATGAACTTGGTATGAACACCAAGAAAGCAAAAAGAGCTGGATTTTTACATGATATAGGCAAAGCTGTGGATCAAGAAATTGAAGGCCACCATGCTGAAATTGGCGCTAATCTATGTGAAAAGCTCGGGGAAGATCCATTAGTCGTTGCGGCGATCAGAAATCATCATAAAGAGGATCAAACGAATCTTGATTCTCTTTCAACTATTCTACATTCAGCTAATGTATTATCCGAGCAACGCCCTGCCGCTAGAAAAGAGCAACTTGAGACTTATATCAAGCGCCTGGGTGATATGGAAGAACTCGTAAAAGGTTTTGAAAACATTGACCGCGCTTATGTCATGCAAGCTGGCCGTGAATTACGTGCTATAGTCACTTCGCGCGGAGTCAGCGATGAAGAAGTGACAGATATTGCAAATGATATAGCTTCAGCTCTGCGTAAAGAGCTTTCTTTTCCGGGTCAAGTTCGAGTTTCTGTCATGCGAGAAAGTAAATTTGTGGACTATGCTAAGTGATGCGTTTTCTCATAATTGGCGATGTTATGGGGCGCGTCGGTAGAAAGTGTTTACAAGATTATTTGCCGCATGCCAGGAAGCAATATTCTCCAGATGCTGTCATTATTAACGGTGAAAATAGTGCTGGCGGCTTTGGGATTACCGAAAGTGTCTACCAAGAATTTGTCGACCTCGGAGTCGATGCTATCACTTCGGGAAACCATTGGTCAGATAAAAAAGAAATTTTAGGATTTTTGCCTCAAGCAACTAGACTTGTCCTTCCTGGAAATATGGCAAATGTAGAGGGATTGCATCCTGGATTTCGTGTTCTTAAATCAAAATCAAGCAAAACTTTTGCGGTGATAAATTTAATTGGCCGAGTTTTTATGGTCAATGGGAGCAAGTGTCCATTTCAATTTGTTGATCATATTTTAGAACAGTTAAGGGACATCAAGGTTATTTTACTTGATATACATGCTGAAGCTTCTAGTGAAAAGTATGCAATCGCCCATTATCTAAAAGGCAAAGTTTCGATGATCTGGGGAACTCATACTCATGTACCTACTGCAGATGCACATATTCTTGTTGAGAAGACTGGATTTGTAAGTGACATAGGTATGACAGGACCTTTTGATTCAATTATAGGTATTAAGACAGAAGCTTCGCTGGCGCGTTTTTTGGGCGATAAAAGTAAAGAAAAAACCTTTGAAACTGCAAAAAAAGATCCCTGGTTTTGTGCAATGATTGTCGATATCGACGAAGCATCTGGATCATGTACATATTTAGAGCGGATTATCTGGCGGCAAGAGCCATTACCTTTATGACGCCTTTCCATAATCATCTTTTTTAATTGCAGCGCGAAAAGTAAAGTGGGGCAAACTAGACAATAGTTTGTTGCATTGAGAGTTGTTTTTGTTTTGCGCATCGCTATATAGCCCATGACACCATCTATTTCCAGTATTCTGTTCAATTTCCTCAAAGTTTGCAGTTACATAAATGTCTGCGATCTCTGGTTTACCCTCAGTGTTTTGCTCAGTTGCTTGTTCGTTCGATGGCCCTGCTTCTAAATGTTCTGTCGTACTTCCATTAGAAGTAGCAGAAGCTGCAAAGTTCAATTTGGTGTTCTTTTTAATTGCAGTAGCTACTTTTTCAGTAAGGTTCTTGGCTTTACTCGCAAGTTTGTCCGACTTTGCTAAACAGGCTTTTTCAAGTACAGCCTTTGCATCTTCATATTTATCTGCTCTAAGGTAGGCCATCCCCATATTAAAATAGATGATAGCTTGATCTAATTGGTCTTTAGGAAAGATTGAAAGCGCATTTTCATAGAGCTCAATGCTACCATTGAAATTTCCTGAGCGCGCAAGGCTAATAGCTTTGTTATTTAAAAAAGCGACAATATTTTTAAATGATTCTAGTTGTCCAATGTACTTTAATGCGGTTGTGTTGTCTCCAGTAACGAGCGCTACATTTGCGCTAGTTTCTTGAACTGACTTAGCGCCTTCGTCGAGCTCACGAGCGGATTCGACAAGAGAATTTGCTTCTTCATCATTCCCTAATTGAGCATTAACTTCTGCCATAGAGCAAAGTCTTATCAAATTCATCGGTGATATGAGCTGGGCTTTTTCAAAGCACTTGAGAGCATTGTCAAGCTCACCGAGTTTCATCATAGACTTTCCAAGAAGATTTAAAATAAATAAGGATTCCCCTGAGAATTTTAAAGCTTCAATAGCAAAATATTTTGCTCTTTTGTAGTCATCTTCAAGGTAGGCGATTTCGGAATTGATGCGTGATAATACTTCGTTGTTATCTGGCCCAGCTGTATCTATCAATTTTTTAGCTAGATTCTTTGCCTCTGATATGTTGCCAGAGTCGACTGTTTTGCGAAATTTCCTTTCAAGAGTTCCGAGCTCTTGTGGAGAACGTTCTTCTTGTATAAGCCAAATAATTCGATCTGTAAATTCTTTGGCTTGAACTGGTTTTTTAATATATTCGGCAACTCCCATTTCTCTAGTAAGAGGAATATCATCTTTTTCAAGCAAACTACTTACTATGACTACAGGCACATGATGAAGGCCTTTTTCATTGAAGCGTTGTAGTAATAACGGAGCTCCTAAGGCTGGTACCGCCCACTCCATGGCAATTAAGTCTGGCTTAGAACCTGCGAGAGCTTCGACCACTTCATTGCCATCTTTGAATACTTTGACTTCTGGTATTCCTAATTCACCAAAACATTTATTTAAAATATCAGTCGTGTTTTGATCATGGTCTATAATCCAAACTGTATTCATTCCGAGGATATTAAATTTTTCGTCTATGACTTCATTGCCGTCTGTATCAGGGCCTTGAGCAGTTTTGTTGAGTTCATACTTTGTCGTCAATTCATCAGCTTTTGCGGCTAATTTTGGATTAAGTAATTTAACTTGCGCAATAGTAGAAAGAGCTTGTTGTTTTTGTCCCATAGCTGCGAGTGGCTCGACAATGTTTAATAACAGGTCCGGCTTTCCCGGAAATAGGTGCACCAATTTTTTTTCAAATGCTAAGCGAGTTTTATGGTCGCCCCTGGTAGATAAAAGTGTACGCAATAAATCTGCGGTAACTAAAACCTCCGCTCCCTCATTTGTTTTAAGATTCTTAAGTAAAGAGTCTATTCGCTTTTTAAATTCATCTTTATTGAAAGGCTTCATTAAGTAGTGAAACAGCCCCATTTCAAAAGCCATTGGTAGAAGATCAAGTTCACTTTCATCGACTAAAAAACTAATGCGGGTATTCTTAAGGCGGCTGTGTTGGGAGCAAATCTTTAAAAGCTGAAATGCATTGACATCTGCATCGCTAGTGAGTGGAGTTATAATCCAAGAAATCTTCTCGACTTCTAAGGCTTTTATAACATCTTTAACTGATGCAAGTCCTTCAACGTCTTCGAAGCCAAAATGTCGCAGAGTTTCAGTAATTAAAGATCGAACCGTGGTTGATGGCTCAACTGCAACAACTCGGCCCTGCTTATTTTGAAAAAAATTATCCATGCACGTATTCCTATCGCGAATAGTTCTGAGTTGGGATCGGAAAATTATAGTTAAGCATTATTTCAAAGTGAGCCTATTGGCCTTTTTAAAAATTTAACTAATCATATAAAAAACTGATATTATATAACTTATTAATGTTGTTTTAAATTTACTAAAATTTTTTTCAGATTTTCCGATAAGCAGGCGGAACCCAAAAGCAAGACGAGTCAAATTTAGAGCATTATTGGGTCGCTAATTCAGAATGTCGGGAGATTATAATCAGGGATCCGGATGCAAAATGCTTTCGCATTCCTTTTGCTCTGGCTACTACAGAAGACAAAATAAAATTAATGATACATATAGATAACGTTCTACGCAGTGAAATTGAATCCGTTAAATCAAAAGCAAGAAGTCAACTTGAAAGACTAAAAACTAAACTTGCAGAAGAACAAATTTCTGAACAAATAAGTATGAATTTTGATGCGCCACCGAATACAATATTCAGCTCGATCAATAGATTTTTGGAAATATCTCCCCCAGCTAACACAAATCTTCAGAGGCGATTTTTCCTCGATTGTTTGCTATCATAGTGAGCAAACTCTCAGGAGAAACTATGCAGCAAAAATTTAGCTTAATTTTAGTGATCTTTCTGTCGATAAACTTGTATTCTTGTCGTAGTGCTATTGATTCTGAGAGTAAAGAAGCTCCAGATAAATATAATGCGCCGAATATTTTCGGAATTGGGGAAAAGCGCTGGGACGAGCTGCGAAACATATTAAAACCGGCTTCGACTGTAAATTATTGGTCGGATAGTTATTGGCCTTATGTAAAAATAGGATTGGCCGATCGTTGGGCGATAAGTGGTAGTAAAATACTTAACGAAGGGCAAGATTTAGAGCGCTATCCTGCCTCACCTTTTGAGCAAATTTCCAACGCATTTAATGCCCTAACAAAAAATAAAGACTATTTATCAGCTTTATCTCCAGCAGAAAAACACGACCTATTTGGAGAAACTGTTAAACCTACTGAAGCAAATCTTGCTGAGTTGCAAAAAGAATTTGCCTCCTTAGAAGATTCTGGATTAGTTAAAAAATTATTCGATAAATATCATGAATTAACGCTGGCCTACGATGAGTTAAATGAACTTTATCAAAAGCAAGAAGAGCTATATGAATTGCATGCGAAATTAACGGCAATGATAGAGAGAGAAAAATCAAAAGGGAAAAAGCGAGAATTAGAATACGAACTGAAAAAAATCGCAGAAAAAGAGCTTGTCTTAGAAAAATCCAAAAATTTAATTGAAGATGAAAAAATTCCTAAAATCAAAAATGAAGGAGAAGCCTACTATGCTGAATTGAGCCGCTTGATTCCTGATAAAATGCCCGCAATGGCAGCGTTTGCGAATAGCTTTCCTATGACAATTAATTCATGGGCAACGTGGTTGAAATACGTTCGGGCTTATAAGTCTTTTGAGGATTGGAGTTGGATGGGACATTGCAATGGTTGGGCGTCAGCTTCATTGCACTACCCAGCGCCTAAACACGGCGTTATGGCGATCAAAAACGAGAAAAAGGTATTTTTTAGTGAGGGCGATATCCGAGCTCTGCTGACAAAAATGTGGACCGATGATAAAGGGTATTCCGACGCTGTACGATTTGGTGGTAGACGCTGTAATCGCGATGAGCTTGAATATAATTATGACAACAAGCATTATACAGGTCGCATTTACGATGGTTATGTGTGTACCTATTCTGAAGCTAATTCTGAGTGCAATAAAGATTTTTTCACAATTAAAAATGAATTGACGCCGCAGTATTCGCCAAATGTTGAAATTCTAGAAGTCCTTTTTGAGGGAGATAAAAAAAGGTCATACGCTGTTTTGAAAAAAGTTTTGTCTCAGAATAGTTATAAAATAAGTCTGCACAAGAACCTATTGGCGGCATCTATTGCAGCTAAATTAAATAAAGAGGAGTCTGACTTAGATTTACTAGTTCTACAAAAACCTTGTAGAGACTCAAATCCCATGTTGCTGCATTTGGCATTAACTGAATTAGTTGCTAAAGGTCAAGGCGTCATAATTGATATCACACATACTTCACAGGTTTGGAATCAACCCGTATTTGACTTCGAAATAGAATTTCCAACGATGCTTTCTTTGAAAAAAGAGGCTTTTACTAATGGTGATTTGGCTAACATTGTGGATATCGAAGACCATTATAAGGAATATCGCGCTAATGGTACAAAATTTCTTTTACAAGTCGTTGCAAAGGTAAAATACGGAGAAGAAAATGGACCTCTGTATAAATATATGAAGGAGGACGAAAAGAGTAACCATATTAGATACGTTTATTCTTTAGAGTTTGACAAAGAAAAAAAACTCATTGGCGGCGAATGGGGTTGGATAAATTCCGATATTATTGATCAAGCTGCTGAATATGCAGAAAGTTCTCCGCCAGATTTTATTTGGTATATCCCAGAAAATTTTGAAAAAAATAGCGCAAAAAAAGCTGATTATAATTTGAATGAAACGTTGATTCATAACATTCACTCGTGTTCGATTGACGAAGTGACTGAGAAAAAAATATTGCAACACGAGTCTAGAGAGCAAAATATTCCGATATTGATGGATCTACCCTACGTCGAATGCCCTATTTAGCTTAGGCAACTTAGATTGTAGAATTAGCGACAAAATAACTAGGCTCAAGGGATATTTCGATAAATTTCAACTCCGATCATAAACAACTGGAGCTCGATGCAGAATGAGTTTAGTATAAGCTCGAATTCTGCCTTGGGGGAGCTGGTCGGAATATGAAAAGAAATTTACAAAGAATAAAATGGCTATTTATTCAGGCAATTAAAATAATGCTCGCATTAGGTTTGGTATGGTGGATGATAGCCAGCGATAAGCTAGATGTAAAATCTGTCGCTTTATTTTTTAAAGAACCAGCAATGCCCTTTATTCAACTGTTCGTATGGTCGGTGTGTGTACTGCTAGGTGCACTGCGCTGGCAATTACTCCTCGTCGGAGTGGAAATTTCAATCAGTTTCATCAAGACAATTAAGTATCAAATGATAGGGCTATTTTTCAATACCGCAATGCCTGGAGCAGTCGGCGGAGATGTTGTAAAAGCTATTTACATAGCTCGTGATGTAGATAAGGGTCGCGGCTACAGCAATTCTTTCGTTTCTATTTTGATGGATCGTATTATTGGTTTTGCTAGCATCATGCTCTTTGGTGCGATCGTCATTTTGATTGATTTTAAACGCATCATGGTTTTTGAGAAGTTACGAATTGTGGTGGTGGCTACCTTAGTTTTATTTGTCATAATGTCGATTTTTTTAGCCCTTGTTTTTTTGGGTCCGAGCATTAAGAGCGAAGGAGTTATTCATAAGTTGTTACAGCAACCTGGATTAAATAAATTAAAAAATCCCTTAGAAGCTATGGCTCGCTATCGCCAAGTAAAGTCTTATTTTATCTATGCCATGATACTTTCTATTGTCGTTCAAGGTCTCATTATGGGTTTGTTTTGGTATCTTGGAAACGAGCTTGGACTGGCTGCGATTCCTTTGAGAGATTTAATAATCATCTATCCAATAGGCATGCTCTTCACCGCCATACCACTTGCTCCAGGAGGCTTGGGAGTGGGCCATGTTGCTTTTGAAAAATTATTTAGTATGGTTGGTGTCGCCGGTGGGGCAAATGTGTTTAATTTGTTTTTTGTTAGCCAAGTTATATTAAACCTTGTTGGATTTTTTCCTTTTATCTTAAACAGAGTTAAAATTTATCCTAACTCAATAATCCAAGATCAAAGTTGAAGTTATGCCTTTCTTTGAAAAGTCCGGCGCAAAAATTTACTATGAGGAAAGTGGAGAACGAAAAGAATTTAATTCAATAGTTCTACTTAATGGTTATATGCGTCCAATGGGCGATTTTCGTCAATTGATTAGATATTTAGTAGAAAATAAATATCACGTGCTCACAATTGATCATCGAGGAGCTGGGCAAAGTGAATCAGAAATTGATTTCACAATGCAGGATCTGGCTGTTGATGTTATTGATGTTACTAAATCCATAAGCCTCAAAGACTTTTCCCTTCTAGGAATTTCTATGGGGGGAATGGTAGCTCAGTTAGTAGCAGCAACGCTCGGATCGGAAATATCTAAGCTGTATTTAATTTCAACGAGTTCAGATGTCCGAAAGACCCCTCTTTTAGAATTGAATTTGGCGTGGGGTCAAGAAGATCTGACTCTACATTTGATGCGCTATGTGAGTTCGGACTTTGCAAAAAAAAATATGGCATTAATAGTGGCGATGGCAAAACAAATGTTGAAAAGTGCTAATGAAGGGACTCATTACAAGATAAATGCAAAGCGGCAACGTACAGCCAGCAGCCAATTTTGCGCAGTAGGGCTCTTGCATTTGATAAAATCTAAAACAACCATACTGCATGGGGAAGAGGATGCTATCATTGTTTGTGATGCGGCTAATAAGCTGCATGAAGGCATCCCAAATTCTGAGCTTATCTTAATACCGAAAGTTGGGCATCTAATACTTATTGAAGCGCCGCAGAGACTAAAAGATCTTTTATAAAAAGTCGTGTAAAATATAAAAATGCGTCCACCTAAAGCGGTTAAAATTCCTGAAATTCGGCAAATTCATGGCGAAGCTGTGAGTGATGACTATGCCTGGTTGGAGGATAAAGATGATAAACGTGTTACGGACTATATTAATAAAGAAAATTCTTACACAAAAAATTTTTTTAAAAAATTAAAACAGTTGAAACTAAAGCTGTATACTGAGCTAAAATCACGAGTTATTGAGGATGAATCTAGCGTACCTGCACCCGATGGCGATTATTCATACTTCACCGCATATGATCCTGGAAAGGAACTTTATGCTCATAAAAGAATAGATCATAGTACAAAGTTGGTCGAAACGATTCTTGATCTAAACGAACTTACAACCGATTCTAGCAACTTAGACCTTGGTTTTTGCAGCTGGAGTCCAGATCATAAATGGTTAGCATTTTCTTTAGATTTTGAAGGTTCTGAGCAATATCAGCTCAAGATAAAAAATCTTGCAACTGGAGATATAGTAGAAGAATCGCCAGTTGTCGTGCAAGGCTCTGCGGCTTGGTCGGCCGACAGTTTTGGGATATTTTATATTCGACCAGATGAATTAATGCGTCCATTTCAAGTTTGGTATCATCGTCTCGGACAAAAATTTGAAGAGGATCAATTAATCTATCAATTAGAAGATTTTAAGTATTTCATGGATATCGAAGAGACTAGAAGCGGAAAATTTGTATTTATTAATTTAAGCAGCAACTCAACATCTACGGTACTTAGTCTGAATAGATATCTTCCACTAAATAAACCCGAACTTCTTCTAGAGCCATATGAAGGCCAAGAGTACTTTTTCTATCATGGTGGAAATGGATATTATATCCTAAACAATAAAGACGCGCCTGACTTTCAGATTCATTTTTCTTTAGAGGAAGAAGTTCTAGATAAATCCAGATGGAAAATTTTTTGTAGAGAGAGGCCTGGAATATTGCTGGAAGAAGTCGCTTGTTTTAAGGATTTCATCGCTATTTTTTGCTGTAAAGAATCAAAGCAATATATTGAAATTTACGACCTTAAAAATGGCACGAATCATTTTGTTGAACTCCCTGGAGAAATTTATGAGCTGGAGCTTGAAGAAAACTATGATTTTGAAGTTAGAAAAATAAGATTTCGATATAGTTCTATTATTGTCCCTGATCGCATTTACGAATATGAAATTGATGAAAAAAGACTTTGTTTGCTAAAGGAATATCCTCCGAATAATAATTTTGTTTCTGATGATTATTTTGCGAAACGAGTTTTTGGTATGAGTCGTGATTTAGAAAAAATCCCAATTTCAATATTTCATAAAAAAGATTTGAAAGAAGCTGAACTTATTAAAGCCCCTGTCTATATAATGGCATACGGCGCTTATGGCTTGAGTTTTGAGGTTGACTTTTTGCCCAGCTATTTGTCTTTACTTGACCGAGGAATAGTCTTGGCAGTGGCTCATGTAAGGGGCGGATCAGAAATGGGACGACGCTGGTATGAAAGTGGAAAAGTATTTAATAAGAAAAATACATTTACAGATTTTATTGATGCAATAGATGCATTAATTCGATCTGGAATAGGTCAAAAAGGCCGCTTTTTTGCTGTTGGCGAAAGTGCAGGAGGATTATTAATTGGTGCCTGTGCTAATTCCAATCCAGAGTATTTTTGTGGAATGCTTGCAGATGTGCCCTTTGTAGATTGTCTGAATACAATGCTTGATCCAGATTTGCCCTTAACTATTAAAGAATATGATGAATGGGGTGACCCAAGCGAAGAGGTTTATTATAAGCTCATAAAAAGCTATGCGCCTTATGAAAATATCAAGCGCCAAGCTTATCCGCCCATATATGTCAATGCTGGAATGAATGATACGAGAGTGACTTATTGGGAGCCCTTAAAATGGGTGGCAAAGCTCAGAGATTTTAAAGCGGATGATAATCCTTTGCTACTCAATATGCGAGGTGATGAGGGGCATTTTGGAGCAAGTGGGCGCTACGCTGCATTGCAAGATACCGCCCAAGATTTTGCTTTTGTGCTTTGGAGTTTTGGAATTAATTAATTGCACGTATTTGAACGAGATCAAGTGCAATTCCATCAACCATCGTTTTTGTTAAATCATCGCCTGTAAAACCATCTTGCAAGCGTCCATTAAATCGCAGCATAAAACTAGATTTTTTGAAGCCAGGTTTTCTAGTGGCCAATTCGTTTAAATCAATCGTAATAGTTTTTAGTTTCCAAGTGTTTAAATTGTGATTGCGTCCATTTAAGGTGTTCCAAGGGGCAACGTTGCCACCGCCATCTGTGAAGTAGTTTTCCCATTTATTAGCGTCAAACATATTGTCATAACTTAATGGGTTGACGCCGCAATTCGCGACCGTATTTGAACAAATATCAAATTTTAGATACTCCCCACCTATCGGGTCTGCGTTAGAGCTTGAATCTCGATCGCCTAGGTCGATTAAAAGATAGTAGAAGCTGACTTCCACTGTGTTATATGCCGAAAGATCAAAGGAGCGTGATGTTAGCATAAAACTGTGAGTAGACTTACCTTCGCGTCCCCAAATATATAAAGCGCGATTTAAATCTTTTGCGGGCCCCATGTTGTTTTCAGCGGTCATAAATATTTTGGCGCAAACATCTTTAGAAATACCGTTAACTTTGCAGCCAGTCGATTCATTGTATTGCGACATAACATGCACTTTTTGTACAGGATCCCAGGTATCAATGAGTAGATTTTGCCAAGTAAAGCCTTGGCTTTGCTGGTTGTTTTCAAAAATATTTGCACGTTCAAAAGAATCATTAATTAAGTAGGGCGCTGGATTCACCGTGATGTTCACAGTTTTGTTAGTAGAATCAAGTGTGCCATCGTTGGCGACAAATGTGAAGTTGTCAGCGCCAACAAATGCGATGTTGGCCTTGTAAGTGAAAGTTCCATTTGCATTAAATATTAAGACGCCGTTTTTAACATTGTTAATAATACGAAAAGATATTGGACTGTTTTCGACGTCACTAGCCGTCACCGCAGCGCTTATGGTTTCTTGATTGTGGCCAGAAATGCTCAAAGGGTTCGCAATTGGTGCATCATTAATTGAATTAATTGTTATCATGACAGTCGCAGGGATAGATATTAAAGTACCTTGGTTTGCTGAAAATTTAAAACTATCTGTGCCATAATAGTCTTTGTTAGGCGTGTAAGAGAAGGCTCCATTTAAAGAATTGAAACTTGTTATGCCCCCATTCTTTGGCTGTTCTGTAATTGTATAAAAAATATTTCCAGACCCCTCTATGTCAGTTGCTTTTAAAAATTCACTCAGTGAAGAGTCTTCGTTAATGACATAGTTAACTGATTGCGCTTCTGGTGCATCGTCGGCTGATTTTACGGTTATTGTTAATGTTTTGATTGGCGTTAATACCTCTCCGTCAGAAACTTGAAATTGTAAAACTTCAACTCCATGAAAATTTGGACGTGGTGTATAGGTGTATTCGCCAGTATTAATATTTTTAAGAACTAAAGTGCCATTAATGGGCGCATTGACAAATGTATAGCTTAAATTCTTTGAATCAATATCTGTAGCAACTAGAGCGGCATTGAGGATTCCATCTTCTTCGACCATTTCGGCAAGATCAAGGGCGACAGGAGCGTCATTGAGGTCAGCAATTTTTATGGAAAAAACAACAATTGCAGAATCCAATTCACCATCATTAACTTTTGCACTGAAATTATCGCTGCCATAGAAATTTTGATTTGGTTTAAAAATGAAATGCCCGTTATCTGTATCAAGTTCAAGGCTTCCATTTTTTGGTTTGTCTACCAAGATATATTTCAAGGTATCGCCTTCTATATCAGACCCAACTAGCGCACCTGATAATTCCTGGTCTTCAACTCCATCAAATGTTTCCGCTGTGAGAACTGGTTGGTCGTTGACGCTGTGAATATTAATTTTTAAAAATGCTGCGGATTTATTGCCCTTTGCGTCCACAACAATAAATTTTATTTTTTCGTCACCAAATACATTTGACAGGGGCTTAAATGTATAAGATCCGTCTTTTGCAACGACTAATTCACCTAAGTTAGAATTACCTTCTAGTTGCACAGAAAACTTATGTTTCGATGGGTTGGAAATTATTAATTTACCTTTACGCAGTTCTGCATCTTCAAGAACATTTAAATCAGTATCTGATGCTTTAATCGGAGCATCTGGATTACCGTCACTCCCATCTGTAGTGCCGTCATCATTCCCAGAGTCACTTCCGTCGGGTTTGCCATCATCTTGACCGTCATCGCTTCCGCCGTCTGTGGGTTTTAATTCGTCTGAACCCTTTTTAGGACTGACGTTTCCAGAGAAATCGGCCTCTTGTGAACATGAAATGAGGAATATCGATGTAAAGATGAAGACTAGTGATTGGTCATTAAAAAATCGCTTCATTTCATCGTCCCTTAAAACTAGCAAAATACGCAGCTGGAAAAAAGCCGTTCAATTAGAAGCTTCTTCGTCTAAATCTTCGATTTTTTTTAAGATTTTTTTTAACACACTATAATTAAAGGAGTTTTTAATTTCAATTACGCTGGCTAACTTAAACCAAGAATAGGCAAATTGGAGATCTACAGCAAAATAAAAAGGAGACTATTCGTAAGACAGTGCCTGATAAGTAAATGCCCCCGAGCTTCGGCCTCTTGCTGTGACAATGAGGGTTTTTTCCCTAATGCCAGCTAGCTCTTCCCAGTCGCTATTTAAAGCGCGACGATTTTTAATTTTCCCTGCGCTTGCGAACCAACCAATGCGGTAGCTTTCTTCTATTTGCCGCTCGCGGAGTTCTGCGGAAATTGTAACTTTGTCGGCTCCGCTTCCGGAAAAATTTGCAGAATTCGGCGCAGTAATGACTATATTAGGAGCTTGCCATGAAAGTTCATTTGAATTGGGCGGATAGATAACGTAATTGCCAACAATTCTTTCCTTGTCGCCATTTTCGGCAAGTACTTCTAAGCCATAACGCAAACTTAGTTTATTTATTGGCGCGTTCGAAAAGTCAAAAGTAGGTACTTTTAAATTAGCCGTAATGGTTGCGATTGTAAGAGGTCCGAAGGATTCTTCAGATATAGCCGTTTCACTTAGTTCTAATAGAACCGGCAAAGCCAAGGTAGAACTATTTTCTTCCACAAAGGGGACAGCAGAAAGTTCATTTATAACGCCATTAGGAAAGCTAACAACAATTTCCAAGGAAACAGTCTCTTCTGTGGAGACGGTGCTAGGTGCGCTAGCTACTTTGTTAGATTTGACTCCAAGAGTTCTTAGTTTAGAAATTTGTTCAAATCGTTCTTCATCATCGGAGCAAGCAATATGAATAGTACTAAGAGTTAATAAGAAAATAAATATTCGTGAACTACATAGCATTAAAGAACTCCTTTTAGCTCAATATATGGTATTGGCGGCAGGCTGGTGAAATATTCTTCTTTGGAATAATCATAGTTGTATTGAACGTCACGTGCCTGCGGACTAAGCGCTAAAAACTCCACTCCGAATCGAAGCTCGAGTTTCCAAACATCAAAGAGCCAATCTTTTGTCGCATATATATTGATTTCATGAAAATCAGGAAGGCGTTCATTATAGTCTCGACTGTCGGCAAAACGGCGCTGTTGATATTTATCAAAATTTGCGTTGTACACAGCGTCATCCACGCCTGTAAAAGTATCGCCGCTGTGATAGCTGAGTTTTCCACCCAAATCCCATACAGCGTTTATAGCATAATTACCTGCAATATTTGCGACATGAGTTTGGTCATATTCAGAGTTACGAAATGTCAGGCGGTCATTTTCGCGATAGATGTTTTTTGAATAAGTATAAGAAAGCCAGCCAAAAAACCGAGCTGTTTGATTACGTCGCACGAAGAACTCCACGCCATTTGCTTCGCCGCTGCCGGTGCTTTCAACATTTTTCTCTTCGCTAGGCGCTACGAGCTTATAGAGCTTTTTATGAAAGGCTTGGATATCCGAGCTCCATTTTTCGCTCCATTTTGATTCGATGCCGAGGACATATTGATAGCTGCGAATAAATTCTAAATCTGGATTACCAAACTGTGGGCTAGTATCGCGAAAGCCTGGTACTTGTGAGTATTGCCCAACAGAAAGTTTTACTGTTTGCTCTTCAGACCATAGCCAGCGACTTGTAAGTCTTGGATCAAAAGAATATTTATTTATAATGCTGGCATGTGTTGCGCGAAGACCCGGCGTTAAGACAAATTGCTTAATTTGTTTATCATAAGCTGCCCAAAGAGAAAGCTGCGTCACAGTGGCGCTATCCTTAGCTTCAACGCGCTCAGCTTCTTCTATATCAAAAAACGGATCTTGAAAATTTCCTTTGGGTGAGAAGGTTTTAATTCTGCCATTTGCGACTAAAATTTCTGAACCGAAATAAGTTCGCTCATTACGAGAGCGAGTTTTGCTAATTTCGCTACGCAAATTAAAACTATCCACATAGAGCCGGAAGAAGAGGTCGAGAAAATTGAAATTATTTTCAAAGTGAGTGATTTGCGGGCTGAGTTGTAGTGACCAGTCGTTATTTAATTTTGTGCGCCATTCTAATCCTGTTGTATAAAAAGATTGGAAAATATCAACACGTCCACGCCCATCTTCCTCCGTAGAAAGCTCTGTATCAAACAACAATTTAAGACCATCGACGGCACCCAAAAACAGCCATTTAATATGCCCATCTTCTAGCTGGCGATAGTAATAAGCTTGTGCATCAGAAAAGTAAGGCGTTAAGGTGAGGTTCATGTCGTCGGGAAGGATTTTTGGTAAAATATATTCAATGTAACTTCGCCGCGCTGATAGAGAAAGAAATGACTTTTCTTCATCACCTATGGGCGTTTCATAAAAAATCCCTGAATAGAGCGGAAGATTAACCAGAATTTCGAGGCGGGAGCGGTCGGGAATATCTTGTTTTGTTTTGATCCCGATAATTCCGCCGGTAGCCTCACCATACTGTGCGCCGAAGCCGCCGGAATTAAATTCAATATCACTTAAAATTTCTGGGCTTAAGACAGAAATCCCTCCGACGCTGTGAAAGACAAAGGGTAAGGCCCATTCGTCGAGATAGTATTTAGAATCTTCTGGCCCAGAGCCGCGAACTATGATGTTTGGCGAAAAGCCTTGGGTTTGGACCCCAGGTAAGAGCTTTGTTATTTGCACGACGTCGCCACGTGGTGCGATTTTTTTTGCTTCGCTGACGCTTATTATTTTCTTCGAACTTTCAAAGCGTTTACGCCCAGTAATAATGACTTCATTATCGTCTGGAACGCTCGGAAATAGATAGACTGTGAGCTTTTTAGAGATTGAGTCGGCGCTGCTTTTTAAAGATTCTTTTATTTGTTCTTGATTTAAAATAAGCTTTTCGTAACTTGGGCGGTAGAACTGTAGATTAAAATTGAGATCATTTGCATCGTACTTCACCCGCGCGGTGCCTTTTGTATCACTGAACTCTTTCTGAAGGGCGCTACTAATTTCAACTCTTTGTAATAGGCGACCGCTGCCCTTTTCAAAAACCTCTACATTTATTAGTTCGAAATTTTCTACGCTAAGAGCCAAAGAGTTAAAAAACCCGAAAAATAAGTAGCTGATAAAGAAATTTTTAAGCATTTGCATTGTGATTCTTTGTATACTGGTTAAGATTTCCTACGAAGTATAACTGTAGCTAGAAAAATAGAAAAGCTAGACATGACATCGATGAATCAAAAAATTTGGCTTCCATTAGCGCTTTTTTCGCTGACTTTGCATGTAGCTTTATTCTTATCTTTAATTTCTTTGTCTCCTAATAAACTCTCTACCGAGGATAAACGAAAATCTTCTGTTAAAATAAAAATTGCCGAAAAAATTCCGACTGAGACTATACCGGAGAAACCCCTTGCTCCGCCGCCAAAGCCATTACCTAAGCCTAAACCAAAAGCGCCAGAACCAATTACTGAGCGAGCTTTTGCAAAACCTGTGGATTCAAAACCGGTAAAACCAGTGGGTGGATTGAGTAAGGAATCTTTTGCCGAAGGAGAGACCAACTCGCAAGTTTCCGCACCAGTAGGAAATACCTTATTGTCTAAACGCCAAGCTGATCCTGGAGAAAAGATAGAAAAGATCACAGCAGACTTAAGCGCAGATGCGCAGTTGATCAAAGATTCGTTCGAAGCTCCTGAATACACGAATTCGGCATTGGATGCTGAAATTGAAGGAAAATTTGTAGTTGATGTGTACATTGATGCAAAAGGAAATGTGCAGCAAGCCGAGTTGAGGAAAAAAATTGGTTATGGCATGGATGAGCGGGTATTAGAAGTGGCGAAAAAGGCGCGTTTTGTTCCAAGAAAAAATCAATTTGGCGAAGGCGTTCCGGCTTGGAGTGAGATAATTTTTCGTTTAGAGATTCCTTAGGAATGTCGAAATTTACGACACTTCGCTCATTTTAAATGCGAGAGAATTCTCCGTAAGAATAAATAAAGCTCGTCTTTTCAGTCAGATAATTAAAAATTATTTAGGCGCGATTTTTGCTCTAAAGTACTTGCTTAGGCCTGTGTGGAGCAAACCCACACTTACCTCGGGTAGTGCTGTGTTTGAGGGGTTGGTGTTCATGAGGAACAAATCGCTCTGTGCTTTTTGCACAAAAACTGCACTTCCCGGGGTTTTTTCTTAAATGCAACCGAGTTATTGCAAATAGAACTCACATGAAGTTTCGCTACTCGCTGTGTAAACCCAGGCGACGCCCGATGGCCTCTGAATGCAGGCCCAAATTTTCTCAGCAGCGTCTTGATTATAAAAACATGCTTTAACTGTTTGCTCTCCATCAGATATAAATATCATATTTGGATTAGGTTGACTTGCGAATTTACTAGGTTCATTTCTGAGATTGCAGCCCTCTGCAGCAGTGCAAGTAAATTTTTTATTTGAATTATCGACGGCAGCCACAGCGTCAGTGACGGTCATACAAGGGTTTGTAGTTGGTGGAGGCTGAATAGTCGGAGGAGGTTCAGTTGAATCAATAGGGTCTGTCAAAATGGATACTGGTGGAAGCTCATAATCGAGGCAGTAGTTGAATAAATCTTTTCTGCCGATGTTAACGCATACGACTTTTAATTCTTCACCTATTTTAGCAAAAACAATTCCACCGCTTTCACCTATTTCTGTATCAAAGGGGTGATAATAAGCATTGTTTACTCCTCCAGAAATTTTGCAAGAGCTCCCCTGTGAAAAGTCGAACATGCCACGCATCAATATATCACTTTGGCATTCAACCACCTCTGAGGCTGAAATATCTGGTCTCTTTCCAAAAAATGGAATGCTCCCATCGTTTAAATATCCATGCAAAATCTTAAATTCATTAGTAGAGTTGCCAGCACTGTATGAGGCGAAGGAAATATTTGAGTAATTTGAACTGTTAATTTCTATTGCGGAGTTAAAATTTATTTCATTCAAAGAACGTGCTTTAATAAAAATAATATCCTCATTTTCTGGATTTACATCAGTGAAAACACGGTATTCATATTTATTGTTTTGAATTTGACATTCGATTTCGCCTGCAAGTTTGCCTTTAACCTCTAGGCCTTCGCAAAAATTTTTAACAGCATTGGAAAGGCTTGCACCATTTAAAGGGATGCAATGTTTTGCTGTAACAAGCCAATGCTCATTGGCGGCTTTAGTGATAGCACTAATGTTGCAAAAAGTTTCCCCATTGCCGACATATCCAATATAGGGAACAGCTGAAAGTTGATCGTCTCCTATTACATCCAATCCAACGACACCACCGTCGATGTCCCTCACGTTTTCTAAAGGGAGTCCTATTTTATAATTTTGGTCTTTACCAAATTCAGGATTGTTATAGCAACTTTTGCCGTCCTCTCCGTTTCTTCCAAAAATTGCGGAATTAATTAATTCTTGAGAAGAAGCGCTTCCTAAATGGATTAGGTATGTTTTATTAATAAGATTTGAATTTGTTGCAGATTCAGGTTCGAAAAGTGCTGCTGCAATAGCGACCACACCAAATTCTGATTCTGTTGACCCCTCTGGGTTTAAAAATGAAGCTTCTAATTCTTTTTGTTTGTTTTCTATAATTCCAGAATCCTTGCTATTCTTTGCTCCCATCAATTCAGAAAATGGGTCTTTCCCGCGCCTCACAATAAAAGGACCTCCAGAGTCACCGTCTATCCAAATTGCTTTGCCACTTAGCAAGCCAGTATTAGAGGTAGATTCTGAAGCAAATGCAACTCCAAATCTAAATTGGGGACCTTCTCCTTTATTTTTGTCTAATCCCCATCCAGCTCCAATTCCTTGAGCACTCAGGGTTGCACCTGGATATGGTGGGCGAAAACCGAGCAAATTCAAATTTGAGATTTCGTAACCTATTAGCTCACTAATACTAGAAGGAATTTGTTCTGCCGAAATTCGAACAATTGCGAAATCGTAAGCTTTACGTTCTGCGTCATTCTCTTTGTAGTGTTGGTTATAGCAGATGTTATCAATCGTCGGTACGATTTCAATGCTTGGATTGCTTATACTTATTTTAATATTATTTAGCATAAGAGCAGCAGTCTCTAATTTATTAATTAGACAATGCGCTGCAGTGAGCAAATAAACATGACTTTTGCGATTTTCTTGCCTTTCAATTCTTTCAATATTTCTAACAAGTACTCCGGAGCAGACTTGTTCACTTGCAGTTGCTCCATTGGTTATCTTGGGGATACTCGGAATAGGATTAGCGGAAAATTCTCCAGCTTTAACTTTATAATTTTCATTTTCTGACTCACGTTTGCAAGATGTTGTCACCCCCGTGAGACTCGAAAGAAAAGTAGCCAACATAAATGTTTTGATCAATGAACTCCGCAAATGACTTTGCTCCTTCCCAAGGAAAATGCGTATTTACTCAATCGGAATATTGGAGGAAAAAATTAAGAAGCAGCACTTAACATGCTATAATAACCTAATAAATTATCAATCAATCCAGCAATTGCCGAAGATCATTTAAATCTAGATTTTTTAATAAAGAACTATCTTCACTGATCACTGATTCAACCAGTTCTCTCTTTCTACCTTGAAGCTCCAATATTTTTTCTTCAACCGTATCTTTCGCGATTAAGCGATATGCGATGACGGGATTTTTCTGTCCGATGCGGTGTGCTCTATCTATAGCTTGCGCTTCGACGGCTGGGTTCCACCAAGGGTCGAGGATAAAACAATAATCTGCCGAAGTGAGATTCAAGCCGACTCCCCCAGCTTTTATACTAATTAAAAACAGCTGAATATCCG
The DNA here is from genome assembly GCA_018060885.1 of Oligoflexales bacterium. Classification (GTDB taxonomy): domain Bacteria; phylum Bdellovibrionota_B; class Oligoflexia; order Oligoflexales; family JAGOVF01; genus JAGOVF01. The sequence goes on from JAGOVF010000024.1 coordinate 23,624, forward strand.
CGCTATTTTGATAGCCCTCGACCAAAGCTTGGCGATTTTTTGTTGCGCCATCGAGATATAAGTAAGGAGTACCCCGCGCTTTCAGTTCTTCACCGACTATTTTCAACATACTCGTAAACTGCGAGAAAATTAATGCCTTGTGACCTTCGGCACGTAGATTCTCGATATGTTCTAATAAATGATCGAGCTTTGCACTAGCCTGCCCTTTTCTGTTTTTATCAATAAGTGCGAGATGGCAGGCTGCTTGACGTAGTCGAGTGAGTGCTTCAAGAATTTTAATTTTACTGCGGCCAATTCCTTCAGTCTCAATAAGATCTTCAAGTGTCGTGCGGTAATGTTGTTTTAGACGATCATATTCTTCACGTTGCTCTGTATCCAAGACGCAATAAAGAGTTTTTTCTGTTTTTTCAGGCAAGTCTTTCAGCACTTGTGATTTCGTGCGGCGCAAAATATATGGTTTCACTAGGCGTTTTATCAACTCGAGTTGGGCTTTGTCAGAATCAAAACCATATGTTTGCAGGAGATTTCTTTCAGATGAGCGACCAAGTAAACCTGGATTAATGAACTCAAACAAAGACCACAATTCACCGAGATGGTTTTCTACCGGAGTTCCCGACATTGCGAGCCGATGTTTTGCTTGCAAAAGCCGGGCAGCCTTGGCGCTTTGCGCGTCTTTGTTTTTTATAAATTGAGCTTCATCTAAAATGACGTAATGAAACGTTTGTTTGCGAAGTTCGGTAATGTCTTTTGTCATGGTGGTATAGGTGCTGAGTATAAGATGGTAACTCGATAGATCTGGAAGTTTTTTCTTGCGATCCGCGAGAGAAAGATCCAACACACGCAGCTGCGGTGAAAAACGTTCGGCTTCTTTTTGCCAATTGTAAATAAGAGATCGAGGCACGACCAGAAGACTTGGTGCGTATTTTTCTGATTTTTGATTTATGTAAATGTCGTGCAGATGCGCAAGTACTTGCACGGTTTTTCCAAGGCCCATATCGTCGGCAAGAATCCCGCCTATTCCAAGGCTATGCAGCTGGCGCAGCCAAGAAAGTCCGGAGAGTTGATAATCTCTTAAGGTCGCCAGAAAACCAGGGGGTGATGTAAGTTTCGCCTGAGATTTTAAAGATGGTGAATTAGGGTCGTTGAGCTCATTTAGTTCTCGAAAGCGTGCTAGTAGCGCTAAATATTTTTCGTCATAATTTTTGTTTTGTTCTTCTTGTAAAAGAAGATCGAGAACTAAAGCCTGATCCAGACCAAAGCGCAAAGTACTGTCTTTTGACTTTATCCCGCTATTTTTTCGGCTCAAATTTAATAGCGAGTTGAGCTTTCGTTGCAGATCTTTTGGGATTAGGCCAACGCTGCCGTCATGCAAGGTGACAAAGTCTTGTTGATTACGAGCAGCAGCAAGCAAGTCGGGTAAATCTGCTTCTATACCATCAAATTGAATTTTACTATTAACGTCAAGCCAGTCGATGCCAGACTTTACTTTTATCTCCACTTTGCTTGGAGTACGTAGTTTTTTATTGCTGGATTCAATAATAAATCCACGTTCGGCTAATAGTAATAGGCTCGACATAAATTCTTGGCGAGGAATTTTTAAAAATTCACCGTCTAGCTCTGCGTTTACTTCATGCAAGGCAGCATTGAGAAGATTGTTTTCTTGTTCTAAGTCACGTTTCCAACAAATCTTGCCAAGCTGGTCTACAAAAATATTTTTTTGCTCGCTAAGCAAAAAGCGCTTAGACCCATATTCCATTGCAATGCTACCGCTAATGGTTTTTGATTTTGTGCTAAGAAGGACTTGTTGATCGAACAAAAAACAAAACTTAGGCGACGCCAACTTTTCTTGCACCCAGGTTGTTTTTGGGGGTAGCTCAATCTCGCTTGGAAGAGTTACGCGTTCAAATAGTTCTCCTAGAGCGAGATCGATCTCTCGTTTTGGGATATATAAATCGTTGTTTAAGTCTAACCACTTCATCCAAGCAATATCTTCATTCTTGTCCAATAAAAACAGCTCACGATGTGAATTTATCAATACGCCCTGTCTATCCATTGCAATAAATTCATCTTCAGTTTGCAGAACGCGATCTTTATAAACAACTGTTCCTGTGAGGCCGTAGGCATCGGAGTTTTCGCGAAAGCTGATGCGTAATTTCGCGCCTATAAAAACATTGGCCACTTTTTGAAAATTGAGGGTGTCCGAAGCATTTGAAGTGTTTTTTAATAAGAAGCGCCCACTAGCAAAAAGTTGCGGGAGCATTTCAACAAAACGTTCATATGATAGAAGGACGCTTGCATGTGAGTTCGGTTCTGAGTCGGGAATTTGGTTTTGATTTGAAAGCGCTGTGACGCCAAGTAACTGCCCACAGATGAGGCGATCTTGTTCGTCAGGCATCCGCTTCAGATCATTATAGCTGAGTCGTTGTGGTTTATACTCAGCGAAGGAATATTTTTTTCCAACAACTTGTCGATAAAACTGTAAACGATAACCAGGATAATATTGAAAAGAATCCACCGCAAGGACATAGGAAATCTGCAGGGCTTCTTGGGATTTATACTGGGGGGTTTTTCTCGGGGTGCTTGACTCAATGGTTGTGGCAAGGGATTGGATTTTTGTTCGCCAGCGTTTCAGTTCAAAATGTCGGCGCTGTTGTCTCTGCCATTCGTCATGATCGTGAGAAGATCTGCTTGCTTGTGCGGATGAAGAAGTAAATTCAGTGTCCATCTCACTATGAAACTTCGCGTCTGCCGCGTCTAGATCCACATAGTGGATATTTTCTTCACCTACGTAAGACTCTTTCGTCTGGCCTTCGGATTTAAGGCGTTCTTGCCAGCTTGCGTCTGGATATACGATAAAAGAATAGCTCAGCACCGCTTCTTTTTCTGGAAACCAATGCTTTTTTTCTGAAAGAAGCAGCAAGGCCCAGATATGTTTGCAATGCGCTTCTTTTTCGGCAAAGGGACAGCTACAGTGAGCCTGTAATCCCCAACACTGCTTTCCGCCAATATTTTTTTGTTCTTTGCGCAGCCAAACTTCATAAAGATTATTTTGTCCTTCGACAATACCGCCAAATAGAGCATCGGATTTTGACTTAATATCAATGCGATTAAGATAACTAAGACCACGCAACCTTATGGAAGTCGTGAAGTGTTTGGCAATGATATCGGGAAACTTAGACATTATAATCCCAGCTGGTAAATTTCATAAACAGCCCAAGACTATTACAATATTTATCAAAGAGTACATTGATTTCTACACCTGATATCATAGTGCTTTTTTGCAACGCAACTTTGTGCTAAATCTGCTAGCGTGTATGGCTATTGAGGAGCTTTTAGATGAAAATCACTGTTATTGGCGCTGGTTATGTCGGGCTACCTTCTGCGCTTGTTTTTGCAGAATATGGAAACCAAGTCCTGTGCATTGATGTTGATGAGAAAAAAATCGCTCAACTTCAGCAAGGTAGCTCGCCGATTTACGAGCCCGGCATAGAAGCTTTGTTGAAGCGCAGTTTAACTGCAGGACGCATCCAATTTTCAACGAAAATCTCTGATGCGAGCAAAGACTGTGATTTATTTATGATCTGCGTTGGCACTCCTCCAAGTGCGCAAGGTGACGCAAATCTCAATTATGTTTGGCAGGCGGCTGAAAATATTTGTCAGGTTATTGAAAATGACTGTGTAGTCGCAATTAAATCAACTGTGCCTGTAGGTACGACTCGTAAACTTGGGCTATTTTTAGAAGACGCGATAAAAGCTAGGAAAAAAAACATTAAGACTGCGGTCGCATTTACGCCTGAATTTCTGAAACAAGGGCGTGCTCTTGTGGATGCGCAAAGTCCTGATCGCATCGTTCTTGGTGCAGAAGATCCGAAAGTCATCGAGCTTCTAGAAACTCTTTACGCTCCCTTTCAACGTAAAAACGATCGAACTTATGTGATGAGTTTAGAGTCAGCAGAAATGACTAAATACGCTGCTAATTCGATGCTCGCAAGCCGCATTTCTCTTATGAACGAACTCGCGCAAATCTGTGATAGTTACGGCGCTGATATTGAGTCGGTGCGCGAAGGCATAGGTGCCGATTCAAGAATTGGCCCAGCTTTTTTATATGCCGGAATCGGTTATGGTGGTAGTTGTTTTCCAAAAGATGTAAAGGCACTTATCGCGATGGCAAGCTCCGTAGGCATTGAGCCTTATATGCTCATCGCGATAGATCAGAGAAACGAAGATCAAAAATCATATTTGTTTCGACAGATTAAAAAGACGCTCGGCTCCTCTCTAGAGAATAAAGTTTTTGCTTTGTGGGGGCTTTCTTTTAAGCCTGAAACCGACGACTTGCGCGATGCGCCTTCTTTAATCTTAATTCGGCATTTATTAGCTTCTGGCGCCAGTGTCTTGGCTTACGATCCTATAGCTATCGAATCGGCGAAAAAGTTTATGCCTGAAGAATGGTTCAGCTCCGGAAAAGTTAAGATCGTCGACGACCAATATAAAGCGCTGGTCGGCGCGGATGCGATGATACTAGTCACAGAGTGGAAGCAGTTTCGCACACCTGATTTTACGAAAATGAAAGAACTTATGCGCGGAAACTATATTTTCGATGGCAGAAACCAATATAAGAAAAAACAAGTCGCGAAATTTGGATTCAACTATCTTGGAGTCGGTCGCGCGAGCTTTTCTTCCCATTGATATGCAGAAGTAATGATTTTTTTTAAATCAGCGTACTTAGGTTTCCATTGTGGTAATATTTTGCCAATTTTTTCGACATTCGCAATGAGTGAAGCTACGTCTCCAGGTCGCCGCGGCGCTTCTTTTGCGCCAATACTAAATCCACACACTTCTTCGAGTACTTTGATCACTTCGCGTACTGAAAATCCGCGCCCATAACCACAATTTACCAGCACACTCGCGCCACCTTTTTGCAGGTAATCAAGAGCGCACAAATGAGCGCTTGCAAGATCTTCAATGTGAATATAGTCGCGTAAGCCGGTTCCATCAGGGGTATTATAATCGCTGCCGGTTATTAAAAGATCTTTACGCATGCCCAAAGCTTTTTGGCAGGCAACTTTTATCAGGTGCGTCGCCATTGGGGAGCGCTGTCCCATTCGCAACTCTGGATCAGCGCCTGCGACATTAAAGTAGCGCAAAATAACGTATTTTAGACCATATGCGTACGAAAAATCTTCTAATATCCACTCGTCAGCTAGTTTCGAGCGTGCATAGGGGTTTGTTGGTAGAGGAGTGTCGCTTTCTTCGCTTTTAGTTCCCTTTTTGTTATCACCATAGATACTAGCGGTCGATGAAAATACGAATTTTTTTACGCTGAACTCAAGGCAGACTTTTAGAAGGTTAAAGGTGTTGACAGTGTTATTTTGATAATAAAGCTCTGGCTGCGCGACAGATTCTGGAACCACAATCGAGCCCGCAAAGTGAAGCACAGCACTGAACTCATATTGCGCAAATAAGCGTCGCAAAAGTTCTGTGTCAGCAAGATCGCCCTTTATTAGGGTTTCGCCATGAACCAAGGCATCTGGAAAACCTGTGGATAAATTGTCGATAACAATTACTTTATATCCGGACTCTGTCAGCTGCCGCGTAACATGAGAGCCGATATAACCGCAGCCGCCGGTGACAAATATGCAACTTTGATTCATTGTTAGTTTCCTATTTTGATAGAACTCTATTCAAGCAGAGTTTGCGCGCAGCTTGCACTTATCGAGAGTTGCGCATTAGAAAAAAGATAGTTCTTAGTATAATTTGCAAATCAAGAAACAAACTATAATTACTCAGATAATAAAGATCATGCGAGAGTTTGATTTTCACTTCTTCAACATTGTTCATCGCATATCCTTGCCTGATTTGAGCTAGTCCAGAAAGACCTGGTCGCATTAAGCAGCGTAGCTCATATAAGGGAGTGTGCTCGCGCATCTTTTGTGCAAAACCCATGGCTTCAGGTCTTGGCCCAACGACAGACATCTCTCCTCTCATAATGTTCCAGAGTTGGGGCAGTTCATCTAAATGCAGGGGACGAAGTATTCTTCCAATGCGCGTAATGCGTTGGTCGTTTTTTCTACTTTGTACAAAGTCGCTAAAACCTTCAAAGTCGCTAACGTCTTGGCGCATCGTACGAAATTTATACATCGAAAAAGACTGAAAATATCTACCAAGCCGATTTTGAACAAAAATAGGTGAGCCCGGACTCTCTAGGCGAATGAGTATCGCAATAAGCAGTAGCAAAGGGCTCAATACTATTAAAGCTAGGCTAGCTGCAAAAATATCAAACAATCTTTTTAAAAAAGTCGTAATAATTTTTCGCTGCGCCAGTCCGCTCGTCAAAAGCTTACTTTTTGAAGCATAGTTAATGGGGATTCTTTCAAATATCTGCACATAAAAATCGTAAGCATTTATAATGCGTAGTCTTGCTTGTAAACACTTCATTGCTAGATCGACTAATTGTGGGTCATTCATCGCGTCCTGGCTCATAACGACATCATTAACGCGATTTTGCAAAAGCTTTTGGATAATATCTTCGTGACTTAATTGCTTCAGATCAGGAAAAGAAATATGCAGGTGAGTTTTGCTGTAACGAGCGTTATGCTCAAGCTCTTTTATAATTTCATTGTTGAGTGCGCTATCGCCAATTGTGCTGAAAATATAGCGATTTTTACGTAACAGAATTCCAATGGCGAGTCTAAAAAAAAGCAAAAATAATGTTGAGTAGATAGTCCCATAGACGAAAGTTAAGCGTCCCCAGTTTGCATAATAGACAAAATAAATAAGAAAGAGTGCTATAAGTAAAGCAATGAGACTTGCGATAAAGGTATTTATGACAATTTTGCTATTACGCGAACGTTGTGCGCGTTCATAGGCCCCTAGGCCAAGACTTGTGACGGCAAAAATCACGCCAAAAATAATCGATACGGGCTCTATCTGTAGCTGAATTTTTCCACTAAGGATATGAGGGCTGAGCGAAACCCCATAATAGAATCCAAAAGCTGCTAATAATCCTTCAAGAAGCGCCCAAACTAAAGAGCCGCTGTGATATACAGCGTCATTAAGCCCGAAGGAAAGGGACTTGATAAAGCGGTTCGGAGTGTTGTCAATCTGATTTTGGATAGCAAAAATCCATTAAAAATATTTTACTAGAATCTTGAATGCTTTGTTAGCAATCAAGAGCAATATGTTTGACAATGATACTGCCTAGCCAAAAAACGCTCAATAGGTCATTCTGTATAATTATACGAAGTAGGAATTAAATTATGCGCGTTATGACGATTTTTGGAACACGACCAGAGGCCATTAAAATGGCGCCACTTGTGAAGAAACTAGCACTAAGCCCAGGCATCGAGGCTCAAGTGTGTATTACAAGCCAGCATCGCGAGATGTTAGATCAGGTCCTAGAGCTTTTTCAAATCAAGCCAGACTATGATTTAAACATTATGAAACCGGGCCAAGATTTGAGCGACATAACCGCAAATGTCCTGTTAAATCTGCGTCCGGTGCTGAGCGAAGCAAAGCCAGATCTAATGTTTGTGCATGGTGATACGACGACGACACTAGCTGCGAGCCTAGCGGCTTACTATCAGAAAATACGCCTGGGCCACGTCGAAGCAGGTTTGCGTACGGGGAACAAGTACTCGCCTTGGCCTGAAGAAATTAATCGTAAAGTTACTGGAACTATCGCTGATCTGCATTTTGCGCCTACCGAGGGTTCGAAAGCGAACTTGCTGCGTGAAGGTGTCGCTGAAAAGGATATTTTTGTTACCGGCAACACCGTCATCGACGCTTTGTTAGATGTTGTGGAAATGCTAAAAACGAATAGAGATTTAGATAAAAAACTAGCAACGCAATTTTCTTTTATGAACGACAAGAAACGATTAATTCTAGTAACCGGCCACCGCCGTGAGAATTTTGGCGACGGCATGATTAACATCTGCAATGCCTTAGCAGATTTGTCCGAGCGCCAAGATGTTGAGGTGCTTTATCCGGTGCATCTGAACCCTAATGTTAAAGAGCCCGTTCACCGAATTCTTGGTGAACGAGCGAACATACATTTGATCGAACCCCAAAGTTATTTGCCTTTTGTTTACCTGATGAATAGAAGTTATTTAATCATCACGGACTCAGGCGGAGTGCAAG
>JAGOVF010000152.1 GCA_018060885.1 Oligoflexales bacterium
TTTCCGTTTCAGATATAAAGCCTCCCTGCTTGAATTTCAAGCAGGAAGAATTAGATCTAGGTGCGAGACAGCATTTCGAATTAAATAGAAGACGCTGAAGAGTTCAAATTCTAAGTTGAAATTGAGTAGATTTCAAAAAAAAAGCGTGAAGTCATCGAGAATTATAGTAGCGAACAAGGCCGAACGATATCTAATAGGATATTGTTAGGACTCTTGACTCTCCAGGATTGAATTGATAGGTAGGCCTTGGCAGTCGTTCTGCGCGAAAGACGAGGATCAAATTAAAAAAAAAGAAGGAGAATTCGATGAAACTAGCTTTTTTTTGTGCCACACTACTAGCCGGATTTGTGAGTTCAGTTGCATTTGCAGACTATATTACTATTGATTGCAAAAGCGGTGACGAGAAAAGTAGCGCGACTTTTATGTCTGAAGGTCTTTACCCAGATATTTCAGGAACAAAGGATTGGGGCGACTCAAATGAGTGGTCGTTGGAAGTCGATGGAAAAGAATTAGACGTGTCAAAGGATTTTACGATTACTACTTTGCTATCTTTGCCGCAACTAGCTCCAGATTATATGGGTGGCCCGGATCTAAAAGAATGGGAGCTCTTTTTAAAAACTAAGGATCCTGAGTTATTAGATCTTTTTGACATAGTTGGTTACCAGATCCAAAAATTAAACAAAGACGGCTCAGTGGCTTTGACTTATCTTTTTACAGAAAAAGAAGAAGAGTCGGCCTTTCTTTATGTTATCAAGGATAATTCTGTTCAACAGATTTTGTTTTGCGCTGTCATGCAGGATTAGTTCTCTAGTTTAAATTTGCTTCAAAAAGCGCGGCAAATTTTGCGGCGCTTTTTTAATTTTCGACCATCTGTCAATAAAAGTTGGCCAGGCAAATGAATCGTATATTGATTGAGAAGATGTGTTATAGTCCAATTCGACTTCCCCAAAATCTTTATGGAAGTAAATTAGATTGGGTTATTATCAAAGAGATACAAAGAATTCCTGAACTGCTCAATTTATTTCACCAAAATTCGCAGCAAAATACTAATCAAGACTTACGCTTTTTTCTAACTTGTTCAAGTGCTCACCAAACTATTTTTAGATCTTTAAATGTATATAAGGGGTTTTTATGTTAGAAACTATCATCGTAGTATTGCTTGTTCTCTGGTTGCTGGGAGCTCTGGGTCCTGTGGCTATCCCGACTATCTCGTTTAATCACAACGGAACGATACACATTCTCTTAGTCGTTGTGATTGTGTTACTCTTCTTTAGATTTAGGAGATAATACAATGCGGCGCTTTTTTTAATTTATTCAGATTGTCTACCATGAGCCTAGAATTTCACTGTGCTATTGTGAAAAAAGTACTTAATTTCACATTTGAGATGTAGAATTTTCAAAAGAGCATTAAACTAATTAGAATAATAAGAGAAAAAGAGCCACCCTATATTTGGGGCTCGCAACACAGGCAAAAGTTCCCTTTTCTACCAGAGGCTTAAAGAAGGGGCAGAAATTATTATTGCGGGAAATGCTTAAAGCACGAAAAATTTAATTTAAGCTGTGTTAAATTCGAAGCTTCACGTGGAAACTTTACTTCTTTAGATGGTTTGTCTATTTTTGGTGAGCTATTTAATTGTTTAGATCTTGAACGCGAACACCCGCCTCTTTTGCCTGGGGCAAAAAAACAAGCCTTGCTTGACGGCAATTTTAGTAAGTTTCTACCCTCACTTTGGGCAGCTCGTAGTTTCTAATCCTTAATTTCCAACGGTCTTTTAACATTTGTGGATTTTTCGTCGATGCGTTGATATGAAACATCATGGTGTTTATCCAATAACTTCAGTTCAATAGCATTTCCCCTGTGAGAGGCAGATATAAATTGTTATTGTAAATGGCATCAGTTTTGGGAATGAGGCGTTCTTAGCTTTGCTGAATTCAACATAATCTGTGACATCGACTTCAGACCAAAAGTCTTGCCCATCTACTTAAGATTTAAATTTTGGAATTTTCTTTTTTGCTTTCATCAATAACCTTTAACCCGAACGTTTATTTTTAAGTCCGTTTTCATTTACATCAGGAAGTTATGAGGTGCAATAAATTGCGCTCAACCAATAGTCGACGAGTGGGGAATTATCATTTTTTGGATTTTTTCAGCTTATTTAAAAGTTCATCTAAATATTGTCTAATGGGATCCTTAATTCTCAAAACATTCTGGGTAAGCTGTAATAACCATCTATATTGTGGGTTATTATTAAAAAAAATTGTTGATGCGCTTTCGTTTCCATTTTGAATGTCTCTAATGGCTTCTTCTGGATCGCCTGGATCTACACCACGGAGTTCACGAATTTGCTTTCTTACTTTTTCTTTAGTTTGATCATAAAATATTTTTTTTACTTCGTCGTATGACATTTTACTCATATACCTCTCCTTTACATCGCATGAGGAGTTAATCCGAAAGACACTGAACTAAACCTTTAAACACTTCGGGGTCGACTTCTTTGCCAAGCATCTGCTGTTTAATTAGTTGCAGCGCTTCAAAGCGACTGCGCTTGTTTTGGTAGCTGCGCGAAGAAGTCAGTGCATCAAAGATATCTGCCAAAGTGGCAATGCGCACTTCGTCGATGAGCGCATCTGGCCCCAAGCCGTGCGGGTAACCGCTGCCGTTCATCTTCTCATGGTGGTGAAGTATGATTTCGCGTGGGACATGATGTAAAACGCTTTGCTGAATGAGTTGATAGCCGATTTGTGGGTGTGAGCGAATTTTATTCCATTCGAAGCTGGTCAACGCGCCTTGTTTATTTAAAATACTCAAATCGATTTCTTTTTTGCCGATGTCGTGCATCATACCGCCGAGTCCAATATAACTCAGATCTTTTGCTGAGTTCATTCCCAGGCGATGCGCGATGGCAACGCTATAACAGGCCACGCGTACGCTGTGGTAATAGGTGTACATATCAAAATCACCCAAGCCACTGAGTTGTTTGATACAAGCTGGTTCTTCAAGCATGCACTCAACAATAGCCTCGGAAATTTCTTCAGCGCGGTTAAAACCGCCGTCACTTAAGGGCTCGTGATGCATGAGTTTCACAAACTGCATGCCAACTTGTTCGATGTTTTTGATGCGCTCTGGTGGCGGTAGTTGCTTATCAATTTTCGGTTGCAGGCTAATTAAATAATAGTTTTCCGCCTTTTTAAGATCTCGCCGTCGTATATATAAGTTGAAGAATCCCTTTTGCAAAAGCGACGAGAGCTCATCGCGTTCCCACTTATAGTGTGAACCGCTATAGAGCACAAACTCGCCACCAACATTGACAAATACGTCGAAAGACGTGCGGCTATTGTCGACCAATTTATTAACAGGAAAAGCCACATATTCCGATGGCTTATAGCTGTTTTGTTGGTTTTCCAATTTTCTTATTCCCCAGAAAAAAGAGCCTAATTACTCATAAAAGGATCGCCTACAATTTATTCGTCTATATTTTCTTGGCTAAATATGACCCATAGACAGCTTCGGACGCTAAAAATAAAACTGAATACTTAGCTCTTACTAGCTATAAAAAAAGAAGAAAAAAACTGCTAAAAGTCTTGACACTACGGGGCAATTCATATTTAATCGCGCTTCTCGGGTAAGCTTGCTAGTGTAAGCCTATGCCAATGTCGAGTTAGACTTCCAATATATGGAAGACCTTAAAGTGAGAATAATGATTGCAATCTTGCAAGTTTTTCTCAGTAACTCCGACTATTTGGCCAGTCTTTTCGTCCTACAAGCCCACTAAAAATTATCCGTGAACTTCGAATCCGTGAACTTCGAAAAAGTAGTTTTTTCATTGTACGTACACATTGTAAGCGCAAAGTATACGCAAACAGCAAGGTTGGAAAATTATGGAAAACCAAAAAATCAGAATTCGTCTTAGTGGCTATGATTATCGATTGATTGATCAATCTGCTGCTGAGATCGTAGAGCGTGCGAAGCGAACAGGAGCTCGTATAGCTGGTCCAATCCCATTGCCGACTAAAATTAATCGATACACAGTTCTTCGCAGTCCCCACGTTGATAAAAAATCTCGTGAGCAATTTGAAGTGCGAACGCACAAGCGCTTACTTGATATTTTGCAACCTAAGCAACAGACGGTTGATGCTTTAATGAAGCTCGATTTGGCTTCGGGTGTCGATGTTGAGATCAAGCTAAGTTAAGTCAGTTAAGTCAGTTAAGTTTTTTAGTGTCAGGTCAGTGATAGATGGTGTTTCTAGGTAAGTGTGTGGTAGCCCTCTTAGTGTTTTATGTTGAGAAGTAGGCGCTACTAAAGATAAAAACTTTCAGTGATAGGTTGATAAGGAATGGTTGCCCCAGGACTTATAGCAAAAAAAGTAGGAATGACTCGGGTGGTTGATGAGAATGGCAAAATGTTTGCTGTAACTCTTCTTGAAGTGCCCAGTCAAAAAGTAACCAAGGTCTTAACGCCAGAGCGTGATGGATATCATGCTGTTCAGGTGGGTTATTACGAGAAGAAAGAATCTCGTCTTAATAAGCCTGACTTGCACCGCTTGCGTAAAGCTAAGATAGACGAGTCGTATTCTCGCTTTAGAGAGTTTCGCTTAGATGCTGCACTTGATGCAGTTGAAGTTGGAACTGCTTTCTCTCTAGAAAGCATTGGCGAGCTTAAATCCGTAGATATTATGGGTATAACTAAAGGTCGCGGAACTCAAGGTTCAGTTAAACGTTGGGGAACTGCAATAGGACGCATGACGCACGGTTCGCGTTTTCACCGTCGTCCGGGTTCACTAGGTATGCGCGCAACTCCAGGTCGTGTATTTAAAAACAAAAAACAACCAGGACAATTAGGTGTGGAACGCTGTACGATCCAAAACCTAAAAGTTGTTGATTTTGATACAGCAACGAATGTTTTGGCTATAAAAGGTTCTGTTCCAGGTCATCGAGATGGTTATTTAGTCATTCGTCCATCGATTAAAGCTTAGAATTTTTAACTAAATTAGAGATAGGTTGATTGCGCATGGAAATTGAAGTTAAAAACACCGAAGGACTTGCAGTTAAGAAAATAAAACTGCCAGAAGATATTTTTTCGGTACCAATGAATGAGCATGTTTTGCACACTGTTTGTAAAGCTTACCGTGCTAACAGAAGACAGGGAACGCACGCGACTAAAACGCGCTCAATTGTTTCTGGATCTGGTAAAAAGCCGTTTAAGCAAAAAGGAACTGGTGGCGCTCGCCAAGGTTCGACTCGCGGCCCTCATATGCCGGGTGGAGCGGTTGTGCATGGTCCTCAGCCACGTGATTACCGCCAAGATCTCAACCAAAAAGTAAAACAACTCGCAATGCGCATTGCGCTTTCCGATAAAGTGCGGCACGGTGCTTTTGTGGTTGTCGATGATTTTTCTATGTCGGGTTACAGTACTAAAAAAATGCTCGCAGTGATTGGGAAATTAAAAGCGGAGAAGGCTTTATTTTCAGACTCAGAGCGCGAAGATTTTTTGTATAAGTCGGTAAGAAATATTTTTGGTTCTACATGTTTGGCTCCAAGTGATATTAATGCGGAAAATGTTTTGCGCCATAAGTGTTTAGTTTTGAGTGAATCAGCATTGAAGGTGTTAGAGCAAAGATTAAAAGCCTAAGGCATAAAATCCTAAGGTTTTAATGTATAAAAGGGGTGTTGCAAGTGGATCCATTTAGCGTAATTTTAAGGCCTATCGTATCTGAGAAAAGCAGCATTATGCGCGAAAATCAGGGAAAATATGTTTTTGAAGTTCGTCGTGAAGCGACGAAGATAGATGTTAAAAAAGCAATTGAGGCGATGTACTCAGTTAAAGTTGTGAGTGTCAACACAACGGTGTTGCGGGGAAAAATGCGACGTCGTGGAATGCATGCTTATAAGCGGGCTAATTTTAAGAAGGCGGCTGTGACCTTGTTAGCGGGAGCTAAGTTGCCATTGTTTGATGATCAATAGAGGGATTTATGGCATTAAAAATTTATAAACCAACATCGGCAGGCCAACGCGGACGTGTAAGTGTAGACTACAGTCATTTGGACGATGTAGCTCCGTATGCCCCTCTAACTGAGGGAAAACACCGTAAAGGTGGCCGTAATAGCTTAGGTCGAATTACGACTCGCCACCAAGGTGGTGGAGCGAAACAAAAATATAGAATCGTTGATTTTAAAAGAGGCAAGCGCGGTATTCAGGCGGTTGTTGAGTACTTGGAGTACGATCCAAATCGTACAGCTTTTATCGCTCGAGTCGTTTATCTAGATGGTGAGCGCAATTATATTTTAGCTCCAGACGGATTAAAAAAAGGCGATCGTATTATCGCTAGTGAAGAAATGGTTGATGTTCAAGTTGGTAATGCGATGCCGCTTAGCAAGATACCTTTCGGTACCAATATTCATAACATTGAAATGAAAATGGGTAAGGGTGGCCAGATAGCGAGAAGTGCTGGTTCAGCTTGTCAATTGGTTGGACGAATTGATGGCTACGCACAATTAAAAATGCCGAGCGGAGAGATGCGCTTGGTGCGTGAAGAGTGTTTTGCAACTATTGGTACAGTGAGTAATCTTGATCATGCCAACGAAAAAATTGGGAAAGCAGGAAGAAAGCGTTGGAGAAATATCAGGCCGACAGTTCGTGGTGTAGTTATGAACCCGGTCGATCACCCTCATGGTGGTGGTGAAGGTAAAACTTCTGGTGGACGTCACCCAGTAACGCCTTGGGCTATGCCGACTAAAGGTTACAAAACACGTAAGAACAAGCGCACAACTAAGTTCATTATTAAAGACAGGCGAGTTAAGTAGTTAATTAGTTAGTTAGAGAGTTATTTAGTAAATAGGTTTATTTGTTGGGAGGCCATCTTGGCACGTTCAATTAAAAAAGGTCCTTTTGTTGATGATTATCTGTTTAAAAAAGCTGATAAGGCTAAACAAGATAAGAAGCCGATTAAGACTTGGAGCCGTCGCTCAACTATAGTTCCAGATTTTGTTGGGTTGACATTTGCTGTCCATAATGGAAAAAAGTTTGTTCCAGTTTACGTGACTGAAAATATGGTGGGACATAAATTAGGTGAGTTTGCTCCTACTAGAACGTTTTTTGGACATGGTTCTGATAAGAAGACTAAGAAATAGAGAATCAGATAAAAGGAATAAGTCGTGTCAGATAAATATCAAGCAAAACTTAGAAATGTTCGAGTGACTCCCCGCAAGGCTCGTCTCGTGGCGGGACTTGTACGAAATAAGCCAGTGCAAACTGCTTTGGATACGCTTAAATTTACTAACAAGCGATCTGCACCTTTGATTTATAAATTAATCAATTCGGCTGTTGCGAATGCGACTGATAAAGGCACCGTCGATGTTGACCGTTTAGTAGTCTCTGAGATTTTTGTTGATGAGGGCATCGCCTTCAAACGCTTTTTGCCGCGCGCACAAGGTCGGGCGACACAAGTTAAGAAGCGAACTTCGCATATAACAGTGAGATTGAAAGAAATTTAATTCTTTTTGGGAAGGAATCTTAGGTGGGACAAAAAGTAAATCCAATCGGCTTTCGGCTGGGATACATAAAGACTTGGAGTTCGCGTTGGTACGCAACAAAACTCTATAGTGAGTTTGTAAAAGAAGACATGCGCATTCGTAGCTTTATTACAAAAAAATTCGATGCAGCAGGAATTTCTCGAATCGAGATAGAGCGCGCTGCGAAGAATTTGAAAATTAACATATTTAGTAGTCGTCCAGGGATTATTATTGGGAAAAAAGGTGCTGGAGCGGAGTCCTTAAAGGACAGCTTGGCAAAAGTCGCAAAGATTAGTTCTGGTGATCCGATTTTAAATGTTTTTGAAATCAAAAAGCCTGACTTAGACGCTCAGTTAGTAGCAGATGGAATCAAGCAGCAATTGCTTCGACGGGTTTCTTT
>JAGOVF010000153.1 GCA_018060885.1 Oligoflexales bacterium
CCGAAATATTTGGACTTGGGTATATTGGAACGTGACCCGATGGCTAGTATCGATCAAAAAGGTGTTGGTGCTTTGATGCAGATTTGTATTGAATTGGGCAGGAAAGAAAAGCCTGATCTCGAAGTGGGGATCTGTGGCGAGCATGGGGGGGATCCGGAATCTGTGGAGTTTTGCCACAAAATCGGACTCGACTTTGTGAGCTGTAGTCCATATCGCGTACCGATAGCAAAATTGGCCGCGGCGCAGGCGGTGCTAAAATCGAAGTAACGCTCTTATATTTCGCCCCAACCTAACTTCCTACGCAATACCCTATAGTAGCGGTTTTTTGTGCGAATTAGATATAAGTAGCGGCTGGAACGACGGAATTTAACTTTGTCGCCGTATTGGAGATTTACGATATCTTGGCCGTCAATTGTGAGGCCGATGAAATGATTTTCTTCGCGTCTTTGAGTTTCGATGGTGACGGTGAGTTGTTTATTGTCGGGAATTATAATTGGTCGCATCGCGAGGGAGTTTGGGCAGATGGGGGTGACCGCCAGACATTCTAAATTTGGATGTACGATAGGGCCACCGGCAGCGAGAGAATGTGCCGTTGAGCCTGTAGGTGTGGCTATGATGAGGCCGTCGGATTTTATTTGGGCGAGTTTTCTACCATCGAGTTCCAGATCCAGTTGGATGAGTCTGGCGAAAGCACCTTGGTTGATCACGGCGTCATTTAGAGCAAGGAATGTTTCGATTTTTTCGCCTTGGCGGTAGATCGTGACACGCAGAAGTGACCGTCGATCAAGTGTGTATTTTTCATCAAAAATATCATCAAGAGTCTCAAGTATTTTATCGGGCGTCGTTTCAGTCAAAAAGCCAAGGTTTCCAAAATTTACACCAAGAATATACACGACATTTTTACCTAATCGACGCGCAGTTTTCAGCAATGTGCCGTCGCCACCCAAAGTCAGCACAAGATCAGCATCCTTGAGAAGAGTGGTTTTTCTATGTCCGACTGCGTTCTTGTAGAGCACGGAAAGATTCGTATCGAAAACAACCTCTTTATTTCTCTTTTTAAGATGATTTACGATTTTTTTTATGCACTTTACGTGATCCGGATTATCTACAGTCACTCTTTTGGATATCAGTGCGACTTTCTCTATCGGGCGTCTGGCCGGTTGGTTGTACATAAATTGTTGGTTGTTGGGTGCATTATGCAGGAGTTTTAGAAAAAATTTAAGAAAATTTTAAGAATATTTAATATTTGGATGCTAAGTTGAGTTTGTTTTTAAATATGCTTGCGAATATTTGTATATACATTGTATAATTATGTTGATATTAATAAATAACATTGTCGTGAAAATCAGAGCTAAGAAATGGGGCAATAGCTTGGGGATTCGTCTACCAAACCTTTACGTGAAAGAGTTGGGGATTGATAACGAAACTGAATTAAATTTGGCTATGGATAAGGATAAACTGATTATTACAAAAGAAAAAAAGCCTGATTTAGATAAGTTATTAGATTTGGTTACCAAAGAAAATATTCATGGAGAAATAAATTGGGGTAATTCAGTAGGTAAAGAAATATGGTGAAAAAATATATTCCAGCAAAAGGTGATATCATTTTGGTAAGTTTTGATCCAAGATCGGGAAAAGAGCAATCTGGGTTCCGTCCAGCTATTACTTTATCTCCTAAAAAATATAATGAGATTGTAGGTTTAGCTATTGTATGTCCTATAACAAGTCAAATTAAGGGCTATCCTTTTGAGGTAAAATTAGAAAAACTAAAAACACAGGGAGTTGTTTTAACAGATCAAATAAGGAATATTGATTGGAAATTTAGAAAGATAAAATTTGTTGAAAATGCAGAGTGCCCAATTTTAAATAAAGTTTTTGCAAAGTTACGTATCTTATTAGAATTTTAGAAATAAACGATGTAACTTTTTGCACTCTCCTCCCCCAAGTCATAACTCGGGGGAGAAGTTTGTTCAAATCAAGATTGGTGCTCAATTATTTTTGGCAATTGCCCTACGTTCTTTCCCCTTAAGTAAGCGAAAAGAACCGGAACTAAGGAGAGCGTCATTATCACTGAACTTATTAATCCTCCGATCAAAACTACGGCAAGAGGCTTTGTCACTTCAGCGCCTGTACCATGGGAGGTGAGCATTGGTATAAGACCGATGATAGTAACCAAAGCCGTCATCAGGATCGGACGAAGCCGGAAGGTTGCGCCCTCCACGATAGCCTCTTCGATGCCTTCTTTTGTAATTACTTGGGGATCTTTTTGCTCTGTAATATGAGCTGCACCCTCTCCCTCAATTATAGGTATTCCAAATTTCATGCGATAAGCGTTTTCCAGATATACTACTTTGATAACGCTCATGGAAACTGCCGTACCAAATAAAGTGATGAAACCCACCCAAACTGCTACAGAAAAATTATAACCTGCCAGAAATAATCCGATCAGTCCTCCGGAAAGAGATAGTGGAATTGTAAGCATAATAATTCCAACGAGACCTAGGTCTTTGTAGGCAAGATATAGAAGTATGAATATTACGAGGAGTACGGCTGGTACAACCCACTGAAGGGTGGATTTGGCTCTTAACTGATGTTCATATTGACCCGTCCATTCGACATAATATCCCGGAGGTAATTCCAGTTTTTTGTCCAAAACCTGTTTTGCTTCATTTACGAATGACCCTAGATCCGTACCCGCGACATTCATTTGGACAACTGAGGTGATTAAACCGCCTTCGCTGGAAATCATTGCCGGTCCATTTTCAAAACTTACATCAGCCACGCTTTCGAGTGTAACTAGAGTTCCGGACTCACTACTCACCAGCAATGATCGGATGTCTTCAATATTTTGACGATAATTTTGGGCAAAACGCACCTCTATCCCAAAGCGTTTGCGGCCTTCAATGGTAGTAGCAACAATTTCGCCTCCAATGCCTGAAGAAATAATATTTAACACCTCCTCCCTTGGAACTTTGAATTGTGCCAGTTTTTCCTCATTTAGAGTTATATTCAAGTACTTTAAACCGTTTGAACGTACGGCTACAACATTTGCCGCACCCGGCACTAATGAAAGGATGTTTTCAGCTTCTATGGCATACTTTTCCAATTTCAATGGATCATCGCCATATATTTTGACACCAACCTGCGTCCTTACGCCTGTGGAAATCATGTCAATTCTGCCAATAATTGGCTGAGTAAAACCGTTCCAAAGATTTTCGATTTTGATTTTTTTGTTCATTTCTTGTATGAGTTTTTCTTTCGTCATACCATCTCGCCATTCTTCCTGCGGTTTCAAGTTTATAACTGTCTCAGTCATCGATAGTGGTGAAGGATCAGTGGCTGTGGAAGCTCTTCCCGCCTTACCCATAACACTTTCTACTTCTGGAAAGCTTGCTATAATTTTGTTGGTCGCTATAAGCATTTCCTGCGCGCGTTGTTCAGAAATATCCGGCATAGTTATTGGCATATAAAGGAGGGTCCCTTCATTTAACGGAGGCATAAATTCGGAGCCGATTCTAAAAGCGAGGAAAAAACTCAACACTGCAAAAATGGAAACAATCGCCATCTGTCGCTTGCGGTTGTGGAGAGCGCCTTTAAGAATGGGCGTGTAGAGCTTTTGCAAATACGCTACAAATTTTATTTCATTGTCTTCATGAAGTTTTCCACGGATGAAGTAAAGTGCGAGCAAGGGGACCAAAAATAGAGCGCTAATTAACGCGCCTGTTAGCCCAAAAAGGTGTGTCCAAGCAAGAGGCGTGAAAAGTTTACCTTCCATTCCGGAAAGGCTAAAAATCGGAATAAAGGAAACGATTGTAATTAAAATTGCAAAAAGAATCGGCCTACCTACTTCTAGAGTCGCTTCTTGGACTAACTTTAATTTCTGAGAGAAGTTTGCCGGCTTATGGATTAACAATTTCCTGTAAATATTTTCCGTTATTACAATAGCGGCATCGACCATGGTACCGATTGATATAGCCACTCCCCCCAAACTCATAATGTTTGATGGAATCCCAAAAGCGTACATAAAAATAAACGTCAGGATAACACCAACCAAAAGTCCGATGTTTGTTATAAATGTCGCCCCGAAATGATATAAGAAAATTGCGAGGATAATTGCCGTGACGATCATTTCTTCCACAATAACTCTGGACATCGTGTGAATCGCCCCTTTGATTAAATTCGTACGATCGTAAAAGGGTTTGATTGTTACGCCTTCAGGAAGTGATTTTTCTATTTCCGCGATTCTGACTTTAACACCTTCAATTACTTTTAGAGGATTTTCACCGAAGCGCATCACAACTATAGCGCCGACTTTTTCTCCGGTTTCATCGGCTAGGATTGACCTTCTATAAGCTCCGGAGTCTCTAACCGTAGCTATATCGCTAAGTTGTAAAGGCAGCCCATCAGCTCGCTCTTGAATCACTAGTTGTTTTAGTGAATCCAAACTCTGGAAAAAACCAAATCCTTGAATTGCAACTTCTTTTTCTCCTGTAGTAATAACTTTACCTGAAACATTGCCATTGCTGTTCTGGACTTTTTCCATAATGTCCATAAGCGGAATCTGGTATTGAGCAAGTTTCACCGGATCAACAAGTATCTGATAGGTTTTCAGATAACCTCCCACAGAAGCGACCTCCGCCACGCCATCAACCGATTGGAGTGCGTATTTTACGGTAAAATCCTGAATTGTACGAAGGTCAGTGACCGAGTGCGTTTCGCTTTCCAGGGTGTACATAAAAATATGTCCCAATCCGGTAGCGTCCGGGCCGAGGACCGGCATGACTTCAGCAGGCAATTCCGCGCTGATAAGGCGTAGGCGTTCACTTACACGATCACGAGCAAAATAATAGGGCACAGAATCCTCAAAAATCACAGTAATCATGGAAAGTCCGACCTGAGAAGATCCACGAACCGCTTTTACCCCTGGCAACCCCTGGAATGAAACCGTAAGTGGATAACTGATTTGATCTTCGATATTCGTGGGGCTCTGTCCGGGCCACTCAGTCATAACTATCACCTGGTTTTCCGAGAGGTCAGGCAAAGCATCGACGGGCGTTTTTATGATCACAACGACGCCGACAACAACGATAATAAGAAATAATAAAAATGTTAGAAAACGATTTTTAAAGGCTTGAATAATTAAATGATTGATCATGCGTTTGAGCTTTAATGATTGCTGTGCGATAGTGGCGCTGTTTCATCCGGCTTGGTGCCGGTGGTCGTTGTATTTAAAAAACTGTCAGGTGGATCTATGATAATTTTTGAATCCGCAGTAAGGCCTTCAGCTCGGATGTCTGCAAATTCTCCGTCTTCGGCCAACAGTTCTATCTGGATTTTTTTAGGCTGGTTTACTTCATCTACAATCCATAAATAGTTATTGCCATCGATCCTTTTAACTGTGCGTGAAGGGACTTGCCATGCGGGATCTTTTTCAGTCACGACGCGTACACGAACATTTGCGTTATCAGCGAAAAGAAAGCCTTCTTTCAAGGCGTCATCTTTAAAACTGGCTACCAGGGTAAATACTCTGGATGCCGGATCGATGAGGGAAGATTTACCTGTAATTACCGCCTTGTAAACTTGTGATTCTTTACCCGGGATAACCACCTCGACATCATCGCCTTCATTGATTAACTCAAAAAGATTTTCGGGCGCACCAAATTTGACTACTGCGGGTTTGGATTTTGCCAAAAACGAATTTATGCCGACAATTTCGAAAGCGGGCCCGTCATTCATTACAGTATCACCGACTTTAATCATTTTTTGAGCGATTACGCCATCATAGGGCGCACTAATAACATTGTGTCCGCTTCGGATTAATTCCAGGGCTAAAGCAGCCTCCGCTACTTTAAGTTCTGCCTCCATTTTTGCCACATCAGCGTCTTTTTCTATGGATTTTTCCGCTTTTTCATTTTCAACAAGTCCGCTGTTAAGCCCCAGCTCCGATTGGGCAAGTTTCAGCTCTTCTTCGCTGATGTTGAGCATCGCCTCTTGCTCTTTGATGGTATTTTCAAGTTCTATAATCATATTTTCCTGTTCGTATAGGACTACATTTTTACCGGCAACCGCAGCCGTAAATTGTTCTTTGGCCATGGCTAAATCTTCTTGTGCTTCGTGAAGTTCCATCAGATCTTCTTCAAAATTCATTCCGGCCGTATTCATTATTGATGCGTTGAGCATTGCTTCCGCGTTTTGCAGCAGATCATCGATAAGAGTGAGATAATCCGCTACTTCGGCTTCAAGCAAATCTTTTCCGAGTGATTCAAAGCGCGCTTTCTCGCTAATGGCAACATTGAAACTAGCAATAAACGCGGTTTTGGTATTTAGGTCTTTAGCACCGAGAATATTTGACAGATAATCAATTGAGATTGAACCATTTTCGTTGGTAGAAGTGTTTTGAGTAATGGAATTTTTGACTAACTGAAAAACATCATTCGCGGATATGATGGCCTGAGTTATCGATTGGTTAACATCATTTTGAGCTTCACCAACTTTCGCCTCTTTGAGTTTCAGCGTTTGTTCAAGGAGTTTTTTGGTATTATCCAATGTTGTTTTTACCGTTTCGATATTTTGTTGCGAAAGAGCTACGTTTGCCTCTTCCCTAACTTTTGTGGTGTCGACATTTATTTTGGTACTATTCTGCGAAACTTGAGCAAGCTTTAACGCAGTTTCGTAATCGATTTTTGCTTTATCACGCATTGCAAGTTTTTCAGCTATCATAGCTTGCGCTTCGCCTTCGACACCGTGTGGCAGCAATGAGGCTAAAGCCTGACCTGCCTTTACCTTGTCACCCACCTCAACATAGATGTCGTCAACAAGACCATCTGCGCGGGTGTAAACCTTTCCGGTTTCATATGAGCTGATTGTTCCGGTTAAAAGAAGAGTGGAAAAATTTTCTGAAAGGTTGGGTGATTTTGTCGTTATGCCACTCAATTCATCAGGTACCGCTTTGTCGCTCTGGATACCAGGTTTGATTTTTTGTGAATGTACTTGTGGAATGAATATCGTGTAGGCGGCAGAAATGAATATCAATGCCACAAAGACACTTGCCACAACTTTTGTAAGTCTATTGTTCATACTCCAATGGTTTAAAATATAGAGGGATTTTTACTCCCCGTTCAGCTCCTGCATATGGTCGTCCATGGACATACCCATCTGGGCAGCTTTTTGCTGAGCTTCTTTATATTCTTCCATTGTCATATTTAACTTTGCGGCCTGTTCTTCAATTGTGAGTGGCTTCTCGCTGTTGCAGGCGGTCATGAAAATTGCAAGGAGCGTAAGTGCTGAAATTATAAATGTTTTCATATCAAAAAATTGTTAGAAATAAAAAGGATCAATTAGATTCCTTTTCATTCTCTTCTTGATATGACGGTGAAGTTTAACTTGGGCGGAGGGTTGTAAGTCTCTCTTTCGTTTGGGATGTGTTTAAGATTTTTGTATTCATTGGTTGATGGAAGCGCAATGTAGCCTAATTCGGGAGATTGTTTCGTGAATTCAGAAAGAGAATCTTTATTTTGGTTTAGCACGGCTGCGTTTGTGTCGAAACTGCATTGTTCACAAACCGTGGATGATGAGGTTGATGCCGGCATATCCATACCTGAATGTACAGGCGCGTTATTATTCGCAAACGCTAAATGTCCACAAAAAAATGTGAGGAAGTATGTCGCGAGGAATATTTTTGCAAGTCTGTTACGCATTAGATCTACTTATATTCAATTGATCGAAGACTATCCCATCAATATCACAAAAACAATAGAATTTAAGGCAGATTGAAAATTCTTAACAACTTTTTCGCACTCTTTTCCCAACTAAAGTTCTGGGCTTGTTTAAGACCTTTTTCTTTTAACTCTTGGCGGATATTTTTGTCGTGTAAAATTTT
>JAGOVF010000154.1 GCA_018060885.1 Oligoflexales bacterium
GTTATCTCTTGCTATTGACAGCGCTGAGCTTGATAATTGCCCGGTAGCGACGTCGAAGATATCCACCGCATTGCTAGGGCCACTAGTGTCCTCCCATCCTCCTGCAAAAAGCACTTGATTGCCTACTACTGTTGTTGCCACACGGAGTCTAGCAACAGACAGGCTCGCGGTGGACCAAAGCTTTGTAGCGGTATCAAAAATTTCCACAACATCACTTAAACCTGAAGCGCTATAACCCCCCGCAAAGAATATTTTTCCTCCAGCTGTGGCGGATCCCATATTTCTTTTCGCGCTGGAAAGTCTCGCCTGCTTAACTATGGTTTTATTCACTGCGCTCCTGCGATTATAAATATCTTCTAGCTCAATTCTTAGAGTGGAAGCAAAGGGAACAGATACTGTGGAATTAAAGTCAACCCACTCAGATGATTCTAAAGTTGCTGCTGGACCAATTCGCATGCGCCTAACAGTCGCAAGTTTTGTCTGGTTCATAGTAATCGTTAGATTCACTAAGCTTCTACCAAGATATTCAGCCTGCAATACTTCGAAATTGGGCTTTGAATCATCTATAATGATGTGGGATGAAAATGGGCTGCTCTCTAAGCCATTGCTGTTTGCAAACTTGATATAGAGTGTTTTTTCGCCAGCGGATTCAAAAGTGTATGAGGTTGAAGAGCGCATAGCTTGCCATGATGAGCCAGCAAAACTTATTTCTTCTGAAATTTTCATTAGGACCGCATCTATTGTTGCGCCAATTGTAAGATTGACAATTTTTGACTGCGCAGTACTCGATCCGGCATTTATCATTAAAAAGCCGTCAGCGCCAGTCGACACGACTAATAATGTGTCTGGTAAAATGGTAGTTGTATTGGAAGTGACTTTAATAGCTTCGATTTGACCACGATGATATCCATCTTTTTCAAAATAAATATTATGTTCTCCTACTGGCACTGCTGAAAAACTATAGGCACCATCGAGACTAGTTTTTGCAATATATTCTGTGCCAGGAATGTAAACATCTATTCCTGTGTGGTCGCTGGAATTTAGTTGTTTGACGACCCCACTCAATTGACCCATTTCAGGCAATTCAATTAAGCCATAATCATTGAGAATACTGTTTAAGAACTTTACTTGCTTTAATCGCTGACCGCGATTCTGGTCATCGAGATTCATTGTTAGAGATTCAGCAGTGATTATGATGTCGTAATTGCCCATTGGAACGTTGTCTATGAAAAAACTACCATTTGTAAGGGGAACTCCTTTAAGGAGCTCTTTGAAACCTACTATATATCCAGAGGCTGCGCACATCTTGATGTCTTGAGGTAGCTGGATCAGGAGCTGTCCGGTAGATTCGGCTACTGTTGGAACTACACCAGCACAGTCTTGGGTAGTTCCAACAGTAGTATTGTTCGAACCTGAGCTACATGCCGTGAGCAAAATAACTCCAACATATAAGGTGATTAAGTTCGTACTTCTATATAAACGGCAAGTGGCGAGTAGAAAAAAATTAAGATTTTTTTGCATCAGTCATTCCCTCTCCTGGCTAAGAGCTACACCTTGTTAGCATCGGCCTTTCTTTATAAAAAGTTACATACTCGGACGCGGCGAAAGATAAGTGATTGTAATCCTGGAATATAAAGTTTCATATACGGACGTATATCCATGGTTACAAAAAAGCTTAAAGCTGAAGACAAACGCTTCTTAAAAGAGTTAGGAAAGAACATCGAAAAAATAATTTTGACAGATAAAGGGTATAGTTCGCTGGATGCTTTTTCTATCGCTTACTATGACCTTATTGCAAAACCGACTCTTTACCAAATCTGCCGTGGTGAGCGAGATATGAAGTTGTCGACATTAAGAAATTTGGCAAAAGCCCTTGAAACGCCTCTTGTAAAATTAATCGCAAAAATTGAACCTTAATAGTTACTTGTATTTCAAGTATTCTTATTTACCTATCCAGCGCTTCAGTGTTACATTGGCGGCCTAACAGCCTTGCGGGCTTGGCGGATATATGGGGGGCGGCAGATGAGCGATTTAATTAACAAGCGAGCGCAGCGTAATTTCAAAATCGCCAGCGACTTGTGGGAATTTGCCTATGCTGTGACAAGCCATAAAATTAAACGCGATTTTCCAGAGTGGTCACTATCGCAGGTTCACGAAGAAACGATTAAGAGAATTAGGAAAGGAACGGATGCCGGACAGCAACTTCCTGAAAACATTTCAAAGCATACTTAAGAAATTTGAAGACGCGAAGATAGATTACATGATTGTTGGGTCTATTGCTTCGATGACCTATGGCGAGCCTCGTTTGACTCACGATATGGATCTCGTTATCGAAGTTTCATCAGCTCAGTTTCAAAAACTTGTAGCGATGTTTCAGGGTGAAGATTATTATGTGCCACCAGTAGAAATCTTAGTGCAAGAGGCCTTAAATCAGCGCTCGTTTAATGTCTTGCATATTCCATCAGGGCTTAAAGTAAACTGCATGATACGACGCTCTAACAAACATTCCGTTGAAGAGTTTCAACGTCGCCGTCAAGTAGAGCTAATTCCAGGTGTCAATGCCTATATGGCGGCTCCCGAAGATGTGATCATAAAGAAACTGCAATATTTTATAGAAGGCGCTTCCCTAAAACACATAAATGATGTGCGAGGTATTTTGGCTCACACCAAATTAGATTAAGTTTATTTAGAACGATGGATCAAAGATCTGAATCTTGATGTTGCTTGGAGTAAGGTGAACTAAATGAACTGCTTTACGGCATTTACGACATATTGCGCGTAATCAAGAGCTTTTTTTCCATCTTTTTTTGAGTAGAATTCTGAAGGTGTGAGATCTTCGCTGCCATAGAAAGCGATTTCTCGGTCTCGGCGCAACTCCTTAGATATTTCCGACAACTTCTCAAGATCAAGGCTTTTTGGTAAACGCGCGGAGTTTTCTTCGATTACTTTTGATACATCGTGCACTCTAGGCACCTCAATGCCATGAGATCGTAAAAGTGCTTTCAACGCTAGCTCGACAGTTTCTTGCGACTCTCGGACAACATCAGGCCAACTTTCTTTCTGAAACAAATATTCTATGGCACCGATTCTTATTTCTGCACGTTTGATATAGTCACGAGCTAGGTCAAGATTTTGCATTAAGATACCCCCATATGCACCCAATAGTACTGACCATGTGTTTTTTTACGAATAATATTTCCAGCAGAAATTTTTTGTCTTACATGATTTAGGTAACGTTGAACATTCAGCGTCGGATCGAAGATAACTAGACCCGATAGAGCTAGCTCTGCCCAAAGAGATGTGATTTTAGCGCTATTTTTTGGTAAAGACACAAAACTGGGTTCTACTGCTGATCTTGGGTCACAGTGTTTTTCCCATAGATCATAAGTGCTACGAGCGATTTTTTGGTCGTCGGCCATAACCACAAGTAAATCAATATCCGAACTATCGTGCAGTTTATCTGTAGCCCAAGAACCGAAAACAAGCACGGCTTGGATTTTGTTCTGATATTGCCTGGCTAATAAATATAGAGCTTGCTGTATTTCACTTGGTAAATTTTCAATGACGGAGGGGCTGTATAGACGTTGAGTACAAAGTTCGTTCAAACTGACGTCTAGAACACCTGCCCTGCTTTTAAGGGCTTCGTGCTGATTGCTATCTAAACGCACTATAAATTTTCCAGATGACATCATAACTCCTAAGTTTATGATATCATTTTATCATTGGAATTGATACTATTCTATCTATTTGATAATACCATACTTTATGGCTAATTAGCTTCTGTCAGATATAAGCTCGCCATCCCAAAGCATCTGAGCAAACTCCTGATAAGGTAAAATCAAGATGCCATCTTCTGTCAAGCGACGCTGGCGTTCTAAGCAAACAATGATTTTTGATTTGAGAGAAGTAAATTCTTTGCTGAGGCTTCGGAGTCCAGCCAAATGATCACTCGTAATGTTTTGAGTTGATTTTGCTTCAATTGCTACATTCATGTCACCTACAATAAAATCTACCTCTGTTACATTGCTGAGTTGCCAATAAGACAACTCGAAAAAAAGGCGCGAGTAATGTCTGTATGTTTCTAGTTCGTGAAATACCCAATTTTCGAAAGCTTTTCCGAAGCCAAAAGAACCTGGCTCTAGTTTCGCTCGTTTCGCTAGATGATTTACGACACCAACATCGTGAAAATAAAATTTTGGAGATTTCTTAGTGCGCCTCTTTGTAGCCTTAGAGTATGCAGGAAGAAAGCTTCCTATCAATGTGTCAACGAGTTTTGATAATATTCTTGTATTGTATTTGAGGAAACACCGCAATCGCGTGCAAAGGTGGAAAAGCTGAGATTTTCGGTGTCAGAAAGCGCAGCAGCATCTAAAAATCTCGCAAATGATGGTAAAGATCTTACAAGCCCTTCTGCCGCGATTTCTTCTTTAAATTTGCATGCCCCCTTCGAAGCTTTCTCGCACTTGAACCGCAAAGAACAAAACGAATATCTCTATTTTCAATGAGCCAATGAACTTCATCTAGTAACTGCAGGACTCTTTGAACCTCGTCAATAACTACAAGGCTGGTCGGAGGAGTGGCGATAAGCTCCCGCCCCAAAGAAAGAAGGTATTAATTGCAGAAATATCAAATTTTATCAGTCTTTTTGATATGTTATAATTCTATTAGATTGAACTTCAAAATTGCATGCAAATTCTAAGTTAAACTGATGTAAAATCCATAGCCAATATGAATTCGACTAATGATGTGACAACCAGCTGAAATTATGAAATAATCTCTGATAAGTGTCAGATTTGGCCTGAGTCAAGGCACTCTAAGACCTAAGTGTGGCAAGCAGCTTGTTGCCAAACTCATCTAGCCCGAAGTATTTGGCGGCGAGCGAACTTCTAGCGAGCTTGTCCTCGGCAGTTTCTTCGATTGAAAGTTGAAGTTGATTGTTTAAAAGTTGCGCAGCTGCATCTGAATTTAGTGAATTATAAGAAGCGCCAAAACTTTTCTCTAATAACAAGTCTTCTAAGCCACCGACGCCAGACACAAAAATACGAGTCCCGGATAACAGGAATTCTTCAGCAACTCGGCAGATAGTTTCTGATCCGATGCTTGAAATTATTCCAAGATGGCATTTCGACATAAGTTTCGAAGGATCGTTTATTCGATCAAGAATAAAATCTACATCGTTTGATAAAGAGTAGTGATCGATTGCTTTTTGTAGATCTTGCTTCTTTAAATTGGCTTCAAGACCTACTATTCGCAAAAGTGGTCGAGCATGAGCTGGAAAAAGCGACATAGCTTTTTTAAAGATTTTTAAAAACTCACGATGTCCTTTGACTGGGTCAAGACGTCCAAAAATACATATAATGGGACGCTCAGATTTTGGGATTTCTTTCGCATTTAAATACGCATTACTATCCAAGCCCAAAGTAATTGTTTTTATATTTTTGAAATTAGAAACTTGCTTAAGCTGATTTTCGATTTTAAAACAGGGAGCGAGTTTATAAAAATGCTGTTCAAAGAAACTAGAAAATTTAATACGTGACAATGTTGAATATTCAGGTAATTCTTGACCATAGAATCTAATTTTCCTGATTTTTTTTGGCAAAAAGCGACATATAAAGTCTTCCTGCCCCCCGTAGCAAATGATGTGACTTGGGTTAATTTTCTGTGAATATTGACGTAAATTTAGCAAAGACGATAGTGAAGAAAAATCATCGAAAGAGAGCAAATCAAAACCATATCCACGAGCTCGCGACTCTGCCGGGCTATTTTTCAGAGGAGAAAAAACTTGTTTTATCCCCTTGCACTGAAGGGCCTGCGCAGTGCGCAAGGCATATTCTGTAATTGCGCTATTCCAGCGATTGCTTATTAAATGCCAGATTAAGGGTTCTTTTGATTTTGAAATGACGAAGCTCCTTCGACAAGCTCTTTGAGTTTTGCGTATTTTATAAAAGCGTAGAAGCTAGAGATCACAGCATAAAGAAAACCATGATAGCCATCTAAGAAGCCGAGGCGTAAAAAATAACGTGTTTTAAATTCTAAAATTAAGCGAAAACCTAAGCTACAAAAAGATGGTGGGCGCTTATTTTCACTGAAATGTTTTAACGCCACCTTGCTGGTGTAAATATTAAATTTTTCGAAATAAGTGTTTAGAGAGTCGTAGCTATAATGTAATAAATGCCCCTTTTGAAACTTTTTAGTCATTGAATTATCGACATCTAAAGCCTCATGTATCTGGCCTTTGAACTTAGCAGCACCGCGTTTTATAAGTCGCAGTGGGGCGTCTTGAGTTTTGCCAAAGCGCATAACTTTGCCTAAAAAAACTAAACGCCGAGCAATGTAAAAGCTAGTAGAGGAATTTGTGTTTTCCTGCTTTGCAATAAATTCTTCTAAGGCTTCGCGTAAATCTTTGCTAAGTTCTTCATCAGCATCTATAGAAAAAACCCAGTTCCTTGTAGCCTTTTCTAAAGCGAAATTTTTTTGTTCGGAATAGTCGGTAAATTTACGAGTTAAAAATTTGGCTTTATATTCAGCGGCAATTTTTGCGGTATTATCTACGCTGTTTGAATCAACAATGAT
The DNA here is from genome assembly GCA_018060885.1 of Oligoflexales bacterium. Taxonomy (GTDB): domain Bacteria; phylum Bdellovibrionota_B; class Oligoflexia; order Oligoflexales; family JAGOVF01; genus JAGOVF01. Next base: position 6,574 of record JAGOVF010000154.1, read on the forward strand.
GATTTCTACACCCTTCGGCAGACTAGCAAGGCAGTGTCGAAGATTTTTTTCTTCGTTAAGAGTAATTATAGTGAAAGATAGATCTAAATACATAAACCCCCGAGAGCTCTAGCACCGGGGGCTTGTTTAAGATAAATTGCTTAAGTTTTAGTTTCCACTAGAGAAAGAAAACGCAGCAGCCCACTGTGCCCCACCGGCAGCGCTATTTTTGCGCAAAATAACAGGGTAGCCAATTTTAATTTCTTTGTCTTTAGCTTCTATTTTTATCAGAGCAAAATTGCCTTTTCTTTTCACTATAAAAGCCTGGGCTACAGGACGCGCCTTATCGTCAGTAACTTCGACGCGGTCACCAATGACACCGGCTTCCATCTTAGCGACGCAGCGCTTAGAGTCTGCAGAGCAGCTTTGGATAGTAGCGGCGCTAGCAACTCCAACCAGGGCCATAGTGGCCAGAGAAATAAACGCTAAGACTAGGGTCGAACGTAACAACAATCCAAAAAGTATGTTCATAACAGCCTCCACAAAGTTCGATCTCATGCCTAAACAAAGCAAAGCCCGTTCCAAAAGAAATAACTTAATAAATATAGAGGACTAAATGTTTAGATGCCTATATCGAGGCGATTTATCCTAAAAATTTGTGTCAAAATATTAATACTTGTGTATAAAAACTGGCCAATAAAGAGATTTTCAAAAAGTGAATTGAATTTGGAGATGACTAAATGAAGTGTGCAGTAAAAAACTTAGTTCTTGTTAGTTTTTCAGTAGCTTTTCTCGCATCTTATACTGCTTATAGCCAAGAAATTTTGTTGAAAAAAGATGATGTCGCGAAGTCTGAGGCAGAAAGTAAAGAAGGATGGACTCAATTTGCGAATCTTTCGCTAGGATTGAGCAGTGGCAGTCAAAAAGACGTTGTAGGTAGCACAGATGGATTTTCTTCCACTCAAACTGCAAAATTAGAAGCGCAGAACAATTTCCTCGACGGGTCCAGTGACTGGAGAAATTCACTAACCTTGAACTTAGGGCAATCAAAGACGCCTGCATTACCTAAGTTTGTTAAAAGCACTGATATATTAAGTATTGAATCACTCTATATGTGGCATGTTCCAAGTTTTCCAGAAATTGGTCCATATGCAAAATTAACAGTAGAAACACAAGCACTTGATAGCTATGACGTAAG
>JAGOVF010000025.1 GCA_018060885.1 Oligoflexales bacterium
TAAATTGACCTCCTTTGGGAGGCTGGAGCCAGAGCAGATAATTAATTCAAATAGTTACAAGTGAATTGACACATGATCCTATCTTAATTTTTGGCTATATTTGTGTCAAACGAGCGCGGACTGCACACTATTAAAAAGCTTTTGAAAAAATTTATATTTGTGTGTGTGTTGGGATCTTCGGGTGTATTTGGATGTAAAACCACTGAAGATACAGTGACGCAGAGGGAGCGAGCTGATGAATTGCTAAATCAGCGACGGTATCAAGATGCGCGTACTATATATATTAGTTTTTATGAAAAAAATAAAAGCGATGAAGAACTACCGATATTAATTGCAAGTGCTTATGCAGGGGAAGCTGGTTTAGACGTCGTAAATGCCTTTGAGTTTATTAAGCCTCTATTGTCGGATAAAAATTCAAAGATAAAACAGGCGATGAAAAATGCAAATAGTGCTGAAAGCGTTAATAAGAATAATAAATTAATAATTTCGTATCTAGATTTGTTGAGCGAGTTTTTTAGAATTAGTGGCTCTTACCCTTATATTAAGGGGCTAGAAAGAACATATTTAGTTGAAGCGATTCTTTATGTCGGATCAATTGGTAAAGCCAGTCGTTTCTATAAGCGAGCAAAGGGACTATCTTTGTTGTTAAACATAACTCAAATGCTTAATTTTTTAAAAGATGCTTTCCCTGGTTCGACGGTTGAAAACAGAAGCGACTTTAATTATATAATTTGCAATGTAGATCTTAAGGCCTTCAAAGAAATGATTAGCTACGCTGTTAAGTATGCTCAAAATTCTAGTCTAGACTATTTAGAGTTACAGGAATTAAATAAAAAGCAAATTTCAAAAAACATGAGTACTTTCTATGAAAGAACGAAAGAAATAGAAGAAATATTGAATGCTAAAACGTTAGATATAAATGAGCTTGAATTTATGTTGCGTGGAGTTCGTTCTAATTTCTGTATTTAATCTCAAAATTATTTATTCAATTTTTGTTTTTTGTATTTTTTCGCGTCCAATTTATGCCGAATTGGTGCGTCATTTAATTTCGCCATCGCAAAGTGCATATTATTTGCAGACTCAAGGTGTATGCTCCGCGTTATATACTTTAGAAACTAGAATTGTTTGTTTGTCTGAAAACTATTCTATTGTTGAATCTGGGTCTGTTGGACTTTCTTTAGATGTGAAGGCAAATGAGGAAGAATATAGGCTTTTAGAACGTTTCTTTTCCAAAGAAGTGACCGCCGAGGATTTATCAAGTCTTTTTAGCGAGAATAGCTTTTTGCATGCTGCTGGACAAACGACTATTCGTACTATTTATAAAAAAACAGAAGTTGCTTATGTGCCAATTTTTTTTGCGGGAGGTTTAAAAGTCAGTAATCCCGTACTACCAACTTTGCGTCTGTCAGCTATTAAAGGCAGTCAGTTTCGTTTTAGTCATTATTTTCTATTTAGTGATTGGCCAGGTTCGAAGTATGGCGAAATTATAGTTTCTCCTAGAGTTTGGGTTTATAATCAGGTTAGAATGAAAGGAGATGTTGACTTAATTTCTTCCCCACAAACTAAGCTAAGTCAACAAATAGTTAAAGACGAAACTAGAGGAGTAGACGGATCTTTGTCGGCGACTTTGACGAGTCGATCCGAATTTTATCCGTCACTTTCGGTGAAAGTCGAAAATTTAGCTCAAGACTCTGAGTGCATAGAATGTGAAAATCGTGAACTTGATGTAGAAAGATATTTCAACCAATTAAGTCAAGTGGCTGTATCCTCCTTTATTCGACATTACTATGGGAGGTCAATATTCGGATTTAGCCTGCCTTTTTGGGGTTTGTACCAGGATTTGGATAGACAAGCAGTAGCTGCATCTTATGTCTATAGAATTGCAAATTTAAATACACTTGCGTCTTATTCTATTTCGAAAACGTCATTTGGTTTTATCCTTGATACCGATAACTATTCGCTTGGGATTCAGTACACAGATGAAAAACAAGCTAACTACTTTAAGGTTAGCAGAATGCGGCAGACCTATGTTTCAGCATCTTATAATTTTTAGGATACTTTTATTGTTGCTGTGTTCAAGCAATATGCATATCGGTCTTGCGCGTTCTGAAAAAAGTAGTGATTTAGAACAAAGTAAATGCGCCCAAAGATACGAAGAAATCTTGCGCAAAGAGAAAAAATCTACGTCTGAGCGTAGTTATATAGAAAATCTGGCTTCCGGATTGGCCGCGACTGTTATTGGATTTTACGGCTATTATTATGATGAAAGAGGTCTTATGACCAAAGTGACATATAGCTTGACTCAGACTGCGGGCATTATTTTGACATCAAATGCAATATATCAAAGGTCGAAACCTAGTTTTATACTTTTAGCAGATCGCCACTTGCGCAATCGCGGAGCACTTGATTATGAAAAATATCAGATCGGAGTTGTAAAAATACAAGATCAAGAATCTCACGCTAAGACAAAAAACGTTGCCGTGACCGCGGGTATTTTGGCGGGACTGTATGCCTACAATGGTTATCGAGAAAATGAATTGGTCAATTTAAAAAACGCTTTTTATTTTTTAAGCTTTAATTTTGCATTGATTTCAGGAATTAGTACTTATAAATTTTTTACTGATCAACCTTCAAAAGATAATAAAAGCTCTTATTCTTTAGAACTCTTGCCTAATCTTCAATGGACTTACCACTTCTAGGTTCTGCTTGAAAGTCTTTTTAAATTTTACAAATTAATTTTCATGCAACCAAGCCGTATGTTTTTGCGTCTTTTTAGTCTTCGTCCAATCTACTAACATTTGGGGGGCGACTTCATTGAGGCGTTTTAAATCTTCGGCACTTGCAGTGTCATAGGCGATTTCTATGCGATGTCCGTCTGGATCGCGGAAGTAAATGGATTGAAAAATGCCATGGTTTGTTGGGCCAATGACCTCAATTTTGTCTTGTTCTAATTTTTGTTTTATGGAAACGAGAGTTTTTTCATCCGCGACTTTCAAAGCAATATGCTGTACCCAATCTGGGGTGTTTAAATCGCGGCTCATTTGTGGAGAGTTTGGCAATTCAAAAAATGCCAAGACATTTCCTTGGCCTGCATCTAAAAAAATATGCATATACGGATCTGGTTCGCCAGTAGATGGAACTTTATCTTCAGATATTGCGAGGACAAAACCCATGTCGAGATATTTTTGATAAAACTCAACAGTGCGCGCGGCATCCATACAGCGATAAGCTACATGATGTATTTTTTGAATTGTCATATGCCTGCTCCCTTTTTTCTTATGTCGATTGTATAGGCGAATGAATTATTTTTTGCCGCATTTTAACGACACTTTTTGCGGCATTTTCTAAAACGTTGTAAAAAGCAGTGCTTTTTTTAGCTTCTCTAGATATTCCTTCTACGGCTAGTCTCCATCTTTCCAGGTGCCGACCAATTATAAGTAGATGAGTTCCGGCTAACAAAGACTCTATTAAAGCCTGAATCCAGTCTTGCTCGTCCAAAGGCATTGCGCCCATATTCATATCATCACTGACGATGAGTCCGCGAAAGTTGAGTTTGTTTTGAAGTATATGTTTTATAATTTTTTCAGAGCGGGTTGCCTCTTTGTTGTCGATTTGGTTGTAGATACAATGTGCCACCATAACAAGAGGGCTTTTTGACACTAAAGCTGCAAATGGTTGTAGCTCTCTATTTAATAAAGTTTCAAAAGAGTGATCAATTCTCGCAGTACCTAGGTGTGTATCAACTGCTGCATCGCCTTGACCTGGAAAATGCTTAAGGCATGCCAAGGTTTCACTTGAATTTAAACCATCGAGAAAAGCCCCAGCCCTTTTTATGACGGAATCTGCAGTGGTGCCGAAGACTCTGTCGCCGATACATTCATTGAGGGGATTGCTTAAGATATCGAGTACTGGCGCAAAGTTAATATTGATGCCAATCCTGCGTAGAGCGCTACCTACCTCAAGTCCGTAACTTTTTATTGCCGATAATGCCGCTGGGTCTGTTTGTCCCTTCGCTAAATGAAGAGCCGGCCCTTGATTGGGAAAATCACTCCCAAAGCGAGAGACTCTGCCACCTTCTTGATCAATAGCGATGAACATTGGGCGCTGCTTGTAGCTAGGATCGCTGCATTGTAGTTGTCTGGTTAAATTTACTGAATCAAGAAAATTGTGTTGAGGAAGGTTTCGACGAAATAAAATGACTCCTGTGGTTTCACCTTGAGACAAGAAGTCTAGTTCTTCAGCACTAAGGGAAGGTCCCTCGAGCGCGCCAAGAACAGTCAAACGTGCTAACTTCTCACTCATCAATGATTTGTAGGATATAGCGTTTAGAGAGTTTGGCCGCCGCGCAATTTAAAATCGTTCTAATTGCATCGGCGGTGCGGCCTTGGCGCCCGATGACCTTGCCGATATCTTCTTTCGCGACTTTGAGTTCGATAATATTAGTTTGATTTCCGGTGATTTCGTTGATCTCGATATGAGATTCATCATCAACCAATGCTCTGGCGACAAACTCGACCAGGCTTTTCATGGAGACTTCGTTTTCAGACATAAGAGAATCCGCTCCGCAGTTAGTATTTTTAAACTGAGCTTTAGCTGGCAACCTTAAATTAATAAGCTATAATAAGCGTTTAGTCTAGTTCAACTTTCTTAACCATTAGGAAGACGAGGTTATGGCTCGGTTGATCACAAAGCATGTTTTCAAAGGTGGGATAGAACAAGTTTTTACTGCGATTTCAAGTTATGACAAATATATTAAATACTTAGATATGGTGTCTGACATCGTCGTGTTACCACCGGAAGCAAAGGGCTCTGTCTGCAAGGTCGAATACCACGTCCAAGTGATTAAAGACATTCAGTACACTTTGCATATGTTTCATGATGCACCGAAAAAAGTTTCATGGACCTTAGCAGATTCAAACTTCATGAAAGAAAACTCTGGTAGCTGGACGTTAAAAGCTCTCAGTGATAGCGAGACTCAGGCGACTTATTCAGTGGATTTGAAACCGAAAGGTTTTGTGCCACAAATGTTAATTGACCAAGTTACGAAAGCAAACATCCCTAGCCTTATGGAGAGTATGCAAAAACTCATCAATTCTTTGAATAAGAAGAAAAAGGCGGCCAGCAAAAAAAAATGATGCTTAGGTCCTTCGCATTCGCTCAGGATGACTTTTCGCTCAGGATGACTTTTCGCTCAGGATGACTTTTCGCTCAGGATGACTTTTCGCTCAGGATGACTTTTCGCACAGGATGACTTTTCGCTCAGGATGACTTTTCGCTCAGAATGACAGTTCGTGCAGCTCTGAGTAGTCATGAATAAAAGGAAGCTCGCCAATGTAGCGGATTTGAGGAATGTCTCCCAGGTACAAGTGTTGAGCTTTCAGCTGTTCTTGGAATTTGTCAATGAGTTCACCAAGAGATACAGATGTGTCACTGTTGGATTTTTTTTTCAGTAGACCAAAAGGTTGAACTAGAACTAAATTTTGTGAATCTTTTATTGTCAGAAATTCGAATGGTGGTATGAGTGGATTTTTAATAGCTTTCAGAAGGTTCATGAGTTCTTTCCAGGTTTTTTTTCCAGTAAGTCTCTCCTTTTTAAAGCCCTCCTGTGGAAAACAAAGCGCAAAGTCAAAACCTCGAATACTCGTCTTATAAACTTCAAAGTGGCGTCCTGCCCCCTCAAAGTGAGCATGCGATTTTCCTTTGGTTATGAGTTCGCAATCTTGTCGAAGTAGCGGAACGTCGAAGGCTGCATAAAAAGACTTTTCTAGTTGCGAACGTTCCTGCATTAAATTTGAAGTAACTAACAAATTTTTTACCCCTCTATTTAAGGAATGATTCAAAGTCCAACTGGCGCTTTTTCATAAGCTCTTGATTTTAAAAACGACTAATTTTTTGACAAACTGAACTTTTTTTAACGACTTTTAAATGTGATTCAATTTTTCTATTGTTTAAATAAACGTTTCTATGCCACGAAATAGGCTGTAATTATTGGCTTATTTTTAAAATGTGGACTCATTAGAATTATAATAAGCGAATGGCATCTGAATTGCATCATTTGAAGTAGATATCAGAATAGGTTTGGTTATTATGGGATTGTTATTTGAAGTAGGGGATGCCAATGGAAACTCCAAGATCTACAGAAAATGTCGTGTCTTTGTTTGGGGCGAAAGAAAAAACAGAAGCCAAGAAAGTTTCTGTAACTCCTGAACAAGAACAAAATCCTACTCGTGATGCTTATGAAATTTTTCTCGAAGCGATGCAGAGAAATAAAGACAATCGAGATAAGCTCCAAAAAGAGCGTTTAAAAGCCAACAAAGGCGTTTTGCGATCTTATCGCATCACAGATAAATAAATTCTAGTTTCTGGTTAGCTTAGCGATATACCGAATTTTGAAAAATAAAATAGTTTTTGAGGAAACATGTTTAAAAATATTGCGATTCAAATTGCGTTGTTAAAACTGATGCTGAACTTCCAAGCTGTGAAAGTGAGATTTAAACATGGACGCCGAAAACAAAAAATCCGATTCCAAAATTGTTAGCATTATTGAATTTCGCCAAAAAAAGGCTATAGATAAAGAAACTGCCGATACACGCAAACCACTTTATGTAAGTCACACACAAGGGCGAGTCACAAGTAGCCCGCATTTAGGATCAACTCATATGGACGGCCAAGATTTCGGAGATCGTATGTCACGCATTCGCAATAGTCTTGAGCGCATTAATAATTTGATGGCTGAACTAAAAGCGATGTCAAAAGACAAATAATCATTAATTAGATTTCAAAATTAAATCAGGCGCAGAACTTCAAGGTCTGCGCCTTAAATTTTTAAAATACAAACATCAGCTAGATTGCGGTACTTTTCGTTGTAATCCAAGCCATATCCAATTACAAACTCATTGCCAATTTCGAAGGCTTGATATTTTAAAATGAATTGTGCCTTTCTTGCGGCTGGCTTATGAAGAAAGGTGCAAACTTCGATAGAAGAGGGATTATATTTTTTTAAATAATTCATTAGAAATTTAATTGTGTAACCAGTGTCGACAATGTCTTCTACGATTAAGACATTTTTATTATTTATATCGAGGTGTAATTCTTTAGTGACTTTGCAATCCTCTGTCGTTGTGGTTCCCGCATAACTCGAGACACCAATAAAATCTATTTCGAGCGGAAGCGCAATTTGACGGACTAAATCTGCTGCAAATACAAAAGATCCCTTTAATATCCCCAAAACGACTAGATCTTTTCCAAGGTAGTCACGAGTAATTTGTTTCCCGAGTTCTTGGAGGCGTTGTTCTATTCGTGAGTGCGAAATGAGAATTTTGTGATCAGTGTGCATGTTGTGCCTAAAAAAAATTCAAAAGATATCATGTTATTAGCGGGTCTTTTAGCCAAAAAAATTGCTTTTTTCAAGTATTTAGTTTAGCATCCGGCGTGCTTTGGAGCCTAATATTTATAAGCAGCACTTTTTTCTGCAGCACACAAATTCTTAAACAGTATGAATAGGATGGAGCAGGTAAAATGGACGGACTTACTCATGAGAAATTCAACAATAGAGTCAAAACATTACCACCTTCAGTTGTTAAAGATATCGAGCTTAAGAATAATGCTCGACGCTTGGCGAACTTAACGCCGATCAAAATTCGCGTCCGCCGCTGTATAGCCTGCGGCACAATGTTTGAATCTGCAGGAAACAGAACCTGCGGTTGTAATACTCGAAACACCGGATATATTGCAGGCCGAGAAATTATTTAGCAGATATAATTACCTAAAATCATTAAAGAGACTGGCTGTAAGTAGCTGGTCTTTTTTATTTTTATTAATTTTTATGTCATTAATCCGAAATAGGCATGTGGTTTTGCAAGAACTCATCTTTTACAATGGAAAATTAAACAGTTGAGCGAAATTAAATTTGATCGTACTCCCTACAAAGTCAGCTATGTTGACCAGAAGGGGCAAAAACAAACTATAAGGCGGGTTCCGCCTCCCAAACTGCATGAGGCGCTGCCTACGGACGTGGTTGAGTTAACACGTAAAAAAAACGACGATTGGGATGCTGGCGGAGATTTTGTAGTTAAGGGAATCAATCCACGCCAACCTAATACCCTACAACTTGAGAACGAAGATGGGCAAACTACTTTTGTTTCATACTATGACGCTAAGCTTATAAAAAAGAATGCAGCCGCCCACTTTCAGGGAGAAGCTGCAATGGATCTAGAAGAAGTTAACCGCTATCTTTTGTGGCCTTAAATTTCAGTTTGCGACTAAAAACATTGGCTCGCAGTAGCGTATTGAATTTCCGTTTCATAATTCTTCAAATAAATAGCTGCAATATCCCAGCCCAAGAGGTCTTCGTTGTCGCTTGATGAAAATACTTTAGTCCGGAAGAAATGGGCTCCATTTGCATCTGGGCCACTACTAAATAGATTTAAAGTTACTACATGCTTTGTTGCATCTCTAACTGGTTCGATGCGTATTGGTACCCAAATGAGGCGACCATCGCGACATCTTTTGAGCTGTTCTAAATGCATTTCCCGCACTCGATTTTGGAATTGCACAGTTAATGAAATTGCTTCGCCTGCGCTATATATTTTTCGATTGCTCGGTAGATTGATGACAGCTTCTCCGAGTAGCCCATTGTAGTTTTCTAAGTAGGCATAAAATATTTTATGGTCACTAGGACTATAACCAAAGTCTGCGATATCACCCCAACGAAGAGCTTTGCCGCTTTGTTGAAATTGAAACTTAACGCCATGTTTCTCATTATTAATATCGAGACATTCTTCGGTTTGGATTTTTTTGGAAAACTGCAACCACTCGCAAATGCCATTAACAACCAGTCCTAAGCTATTAAGTTGATCGTCACTGTACCATTTTGGATTGATAGAACTGTAAACCGAATCGACCATGCGTCCAGAGAAGCCGCTTAGCATAACCACAATTGCATCTCGAACAGGCCGAGGTATTCCGGCTTCGTCGGTTAAGTAGACAATCTCATCATGCTTAGCAATCTGCATCGCGGAGCGTACTCCGGTGTCGTCATCAAAAAATTGTGCTGGAATAACATAATGTGCTCCGAGGTTAAGCGAGTCGCCTTCGGGACCGTTACCCTGGATGGCCAGACATGCCGATAAACTAAGGGGGCAGTGGATGACCTTTATGTGGGTTGGGTTATTCCCGACTTTAAAACGATTGCTCGAAGGTAATGTGTAGTACTCTGCTATTCCGCGTATGTCCTCAACATTTGTTTTAATTAGTCGCAGTGTTTTAGCATTTTGCTCTTCGAGATCTTCGATTTTTAAGGGTGGACGCTCTGGGTCTAAGATGAGTGTTTCGCCGTTCTCTGGACTTTGCCAAACGAAGCCTGCATTTAATATTTCAATAAGTTCTCGGTAGTAAATGGCAGCCAAGTTACGTTGGTTTGCTTTACCGCCATTGCGCTGGATGTTAGAGAGCTCCCAAAGCCACAAATACTTTTCATCTGGAGTTGTCGGCGATGCTGGCAAGTTGGCAAGAACACCTGCGTCCTCGAGCTTTTTTGCCACCCAAGTGGCATAGGCAGATATTTGAGCGTTGAGCTTAAGTTTGTCTTCTTCATGAGCGAAGGTTAATTGTGACAGCTCAACACCAAAAGCGCTGCTTAGTGACTTGTCGGTGACGCTGCGTTTTGGATATTTGGCTGAAGCTGGAGTTGTGGTCAACCTTGACTCCAAGTATCCAATAGCTTTGAGGTATCTGTCGGGGACCTTAATGCTTTGAGCTGCATTGGTAAAGGCAAATTGAATTTCTCCGACAGCGGGTGGTGCGGGGGTGTGGCTCTTTTTTCCACCACAAGCTTGGGTTAGAAAAAATGCTCCAGGTAGTAAGATTGCTATAATTCGAGATAGAAACATGTTGAACCTCATATCTAGGAATGGATTGTTTTAGAGATATTGTAACATAAATAGCAAATTCGATAAAAATGCCCTTGCAGCTTTGCGCTGCTATTGTATTATGAAGCGGTTTTTCGTGTGGGGGTTTAGCTCAGCTGGTAGAGCGCTAGATTTGCATTCTAGAGGTCAGGAGTTCGACTCTCCTAACCTCCACCACGTACACATCTTTATATTCCAACTCAAATTTATCAGGACTTATTATTATTTTATTTCCTCAGCCTATATAGTGGGCTTAAGAATAGTCGATAACCTTTTTCAAAGGATAGCAAATGCAAGTTTCTCTTCAGCATCTTGAAGCAATGGCTTTTAAAGTTACTGCTCGCAACAAACATCAATTTATAATCGATGCAAATACTTTGGGAGCGAAAGATGCAGGGCCCTCGCCTAAAGAGCTTTTGTTAGCAGCCATTGCCGGATGCTCAGCCATGGATGTGGTTGCCCTCTTGAAAAAATTTAAGGTATCGTATTCGAGCTTTTTAGCTAGTGCTGAAGGTGAATTAAGCAAGGAACACCCAAAAATATTTCAGGAAGTTTTGGTAAAGTTTATGTTTGCAGGCGAAGATATAGATCCAACGAAAGTGAAGGAGGCTGTATGGCTATCTTTAAGTAAATATTGTGGAGTTTCTGCAATGGTTCATAAAAGCTCACCAATTACATATCAAATTATAATTAACGATCAAATCGAAGCATTAGGAAACGCTGAATTTTGAGATCATAATGCTACAACTTTTTATAAAATTTAATATGACCAATATTCGAGTGGATTCAGTAAATACTTTCGCAACTCTTCTTTGCAATTTGCGTCTTGCCAATCAAATGGTACTTTGGTTTCTGCAGCGTTCGTTAAAAAAGATTTCCCTAAATGAAATTCGAAATGCAAATGTGATCCGGTAGAATTCCCTTCGCTGCCGATTGTGCCAAGCTGTTGACCGGCCTGCACGCATTCGCCTGTCTCTACTTTTGCAGATTCACCATGGCCATAAACTGAATAAAAATTATCACCATGATCAACAATAACACCGTAATCTCCTGCCCAATAGATAGATATGTGCTGAGCCCAGCGTAAATCTCCCACATAAACGACTTTGCCATCTGCAACGCTTAAATAAGGTTTTCCTTTAATTTTTTTGTGGTCAGTAGCATCAGATATATCCACCCCTTTATGGGTTTCACAAAAATATTTACTTGCTCCTGCTGGAGTTGGATCCCAAAGCTCTCCGGTTATGTATGTTGTGTGCGGTACGGGCCAAGTCAATTTGTCGATTGCGGGATGTGAGTTGTAATTGCAGTTGCCAGCTTTTATTTCGTGAAGTGACTTATAATTATTTGCTCCCAGGCAATCAGCATATACGCCAGAAATCCAACCGCGATTAATATTTTTCTCATTGTCCAAATATTCAATTAGGTACCAAGTGCGACTAGATACGCCGCCGTTTGTAATCATCTGTCCATTGTTTTCTATTTCAACGATCGATAAGCGCATGTTGTTAAATAAAACTGCTTTTGCCGGAAGGGTTGTATTTGGGTAAGGACGAATGTTAAGAGTTTCAGTTCTTTCTAAATCTTTAACTATGACGGTCTCGCAGGTTTGTGCAAGGACAGTTATGTTAACGTCTAAAAAGTAAACAAAAATAAAAACACTTTTCATGAGAAGTATTGTACGTGCTGTCATAAGAATCCCTAATTTAATAACAACTGTAGTAAAAATTGCATATTTTCAAAAGTCACTTATCATATGAAAGTTCTATAAAGCAAACACTAATCCTTTACCTCAAAATCCCTTTACGAAATTCCTTTAATGCTATTTAGATAATTATCTGAAATTATTGATAACTTTGATTTAATTTAAAGAATCTAATAAACATACCGAATGCGTCTATACCAGGGGATCCCTATTTTGCAATGATTGTGAATTTTTTTCAATGATTGAGGGCTTTTTCGGTGAATAGTTTGGATAGAAATAATCAATCAGGAACATCTCTGATCCAGCTAGTTGTTGCGATGGGAATAATTGGGACTATGCTCGGATTTTTTCTGGAAATTAAGAAAAATTCTTTCAATGCTCGTGAACATATGAAAGCAGATACCGATCTTCGGCTTATTAGGCAGCATGTCTTAAGTTACTTAGATTGCAGTGCGACATTGAGTGCAATCGTAAAAGAAGATGGATCATGTAGTCAGGTTAATTTCGCCTTGTTGGCTAGTGCGGGCGTAAAAATCGAAGATTCGCCAAATTTTTCAGAATATAAAAAAAAAGGCTGGGAGTTGCGCGGCAATTGTAAGGGGTCTGCAATTGTTGTTGACGCATCGCGCTCCTCAGATGGAAAATTTTTAAAAGACCCTCTTATAAATAGTCGTGTTTATGATTGGAATGGACCTGGAAAAAATCTCATCGACGAATCGATGCTGTTTTGCAGTAGTGCATTTAGTCCAAAAAATGCAAATAATTTTTTTGCGAATCAATATAAACTCACGTCTGCACGAACTAATTTTAACGGTAACCTTTCCAATGTGAGAGTTGGTCCCGTAATTAAATACAAAAAAAATTCAGATAAGGGAAATCTCTTAGTTAGATTTGATACCAGTTTTGGTTTTAAGAAAGGAAATGTTAATGCATGGATACAGCCAAAAATAAAAGTATCTCGGGCAGGTTGGAGTCAGCAAAGAGACTTCCCCAAAGTTGGTGTGTCATTTATTGAGGACTATGCTATTCCGCAAAGTGGGAGTCTTCGTCTCAGTGATGTAGAGGCTGGTGACTACAATGTCGAATTTTTAATCGATGCGAAAGCAGACTCTTGGTCACCGCCAAATGCAGGATATTATGATCCAGTTAATATAATTGTTAAAGAAAGCAAGTGAGTAAGTTGTGATTAATTTTAAAGAAAAAAAGCAATTAGGTGTTTCACTTGTTGAGATGCTTGTAGTATTGGGTCTCACAGCAGCAATTGTACTTGCTTTTGCTGATATGATGCAACTTCAGTCAATAAGTGATAAAAGAGATGATTTAGAATTTAGTGTTGCAGATTTAAAGAAAAACTTAATTTCAAATATAGACTGTCAAGCTACATTTGAAAATTTTTCTGGTACCTGTGATGGAACTCAGGCCGTAATGCTTTATAAGACAGATATATTAGGCTCTCGACCGCTGACTGGAGCACTCATTGCAAATAGCAACTCTGATTTTAAAGGATCGGGAGCATATTCAGGATTTTATGTAAAGTCTGTGTGTGGAGCAAAAAACACCTTATTAATTGATGTCGCTATTCCTGCTAAGTTTAACCCACCTGTTGGCTTTAAAAATGATCCTAATAGTTTGCAAAATACAAATGGAAGTAAGTATCTTAAAAAACTTGACTTCAAGCATCCATTATTAAATGGCCTGTTGTCGCTGTCTGATGGGTTTTGTTCAGTCGTAGAAAAAGAAGCAAACGTTGCAACAGACGGCTATTCTAGAGTCAGCACGACTAATCAAGCGCTTTCCCCAAGTGTAGGTACATTTAGAACCGACCAAGCACGTACGCCGATCTTTAGTAGTTCTTATACCGCTAAAGGGGAAAAATTATCTATTCACTTTCAGTCACACTTTTTGTCGGGAACAGACGACCATAAAATCGCATCTGAGAACATACGCATGAACAGCGCAAAATTAACTGCATTTATGCGTGTCACAGCAAATGGAGTAACAATGGTTAACGAACCGGTCGCGAGTTTTGATTTTTTTGAGGGCACAGTTAGGTCGCGAATGGATATAGAGAGACAGGTTGATACTCAGCCAGGGGATATTATTAACACCACAATTGAGATGCAGGTAACAAACTTTGGTGTTCTACCAAAACTACCAATAGAAGATATCGCATTTATAAGCAACAGTCGTGGATTTATGACCATTGAAGACTATGAAAAATAGGAATTAGATATGCCTAAAACTTTTAATAAAATGAACGGAAATGAAAGTGGTAACGCATTGCTCATCGCAATCATGATTGCAGCTGCTGTTGGAGTCGTCGCGTTGCAGTCTAGTTCTCGTGTTGTTAGCTCTCTGTCGTCTCATCAATCTTTTAAGGCAAAAATGGCATCGAACAATTTGAAATCTCTCATCGCAAATTCTATTGATTGCAACTTGACAACCTTTAGTTTGTCAGCAGACACTTGTGCAAAAACCAGTCTTCTAACTTTGTATACGTATAATAGTGACAAAGAAAGTAAACCTATAGGCGAGCTTGTTGAAATTTCCAACACTAAATATCAATACACACAAGGATTAGCTTTACAGACATTTTGTGATCAAGGAAGTATTACAATTAAAGGTGCGCACTATGATAAATCAACAGGACAATTTAAAAAAGACGTACTTACCAATCGAGTTCTAGATTGGGAAAATCCAAAAAGTTTAATCGTCGGAAGCCCACTTAAGCTTTGTTCCGAATATTATGTAAAACAAAAAAATGGATCCTACAAACGTGAAAGGCCTAATTCAGCGGCAGAAACAACAACCGCGCCAAAAATTACATCAAACTTAGATAGCTATATTAAATATATAAATGATCCGCTCTATTGCTCGCCAAATGAGGCGGTAGGAAAATGTGACGACGGGGCGTATTCCTTAAACAGCATGCCGATTGAAAAATCAAAAGAAAGCCATGAAACTGTCGGTGTAGCTGTGAATGCTAAAAAAAATACCGGAAAAAAAACATTTGGAAGTTTTCTCTATAAAGCTGAGGGAGAATTGCTAGTAATTGATACAACAGTACCTGTTGAGTATAGGGGCAATGATTTAACCAAAGGGGGGGATCCTTATAAATCAGCTACTCGACAGGATAACTATAGTGACGAGCATGTTGTTGTTCAATTAGATCTTCTTATACTGGATACGAGCGGAAAAAAGCTTTTGGCTCAGAAAGTTTTAGGTACGAGCGGCGCCTCTTTCTATTATATGATGCCGCATACTAGGCGCACCTATTTTAAGTCAACTCCGGGTATGTCTTATATTATTAAATATGACTATGAGATCAAAAATTATTGGACTAATTTGGATAAATTAAATCCGGAGAAATTTAAAGAAGTCGATGCTAACAACTATAATCTAAATATATCAGATTCCTGGTCTCAAAATATTACTGTGCACCCCATAGAAGTCGGGATTAGTGATCAAACTTTCGCGGGTTCTACTAACTAGGGAGGAGATCCTTCGTCTTCGACTCAGGATGACGACCGTCTTCGACTCAGGATGACGACCGTCTTCGACTCAGGATGACGACCGTCTTCGACTCAGGAAGACGGAGCGTCTTCGAGTCAGGAAGACGCGGATGCTTTTAAGTATTTGTTAGCAAATTAAAAGCAGATTTTTTTTTCATTTCTTCGGGGGTGCCAGAGAACGCAAGTTGTCCATTCTCTAATAGCAAGAGTGTGTCAGCAAATTCTGCAGCCAAAGGTCGGTGTGCTATCATTATGATACTTTTTCCGGAACGAACGAAATCCTTCAAGTGCAAAAATATTTTCAGTTCTAACTCGGGGTCAATTGCAGAAGTACCTTCATCAATAAAATTCAGATTTTTTTGCAAATAAAAAAGCCGAGCTAAAAAAAGTCTTTGTGCCTGGCCGCCCGAGAGCGAACGTCCCTGTGATCCTAAAATTGTATCGAGACCAAATTCGAGATCGCTAGATAAATGCTCTAGGCCAACCTTTTCTAATGCAGCAAGAATATTAGATGTATTTCCATTGAGAAATGGATAAGAGATGTTGTCGGCTAGAGATTGTGGGGCGACAATTATTTTTTGAGGTACATAACAAAAATCATTGGCGGCTTCTGTGTATATAATATGACCGTTATCGGGCTTTAATTGTCTCATTAATAGATTAAATAAGGTCGATTTTCCCGACCCTGTTTGCCCATAAATGCAGTAAAATTTTCCTGGTTTAAAAGTGAAGTTGAAATTATGAATGGCGGGCGCTTTTGCGTCTAGATATTTATAGCTAATTTCGCTGCATTCTATGAGCACCTGGGAATTATCTAAATTCTTCGATGCTGCGGAATTCGCGACATCTACTGTTGTGGGGCTGGAATTATCTTCTAAAAATGAGTTGAGATTCTGTAATCGCTCCAGCGCAGCTTCTCCTTCTTTGTTGGAATTAAAATAACGTGCAAGCTTGCCGCCAGATTGAGACAAGAAACCTAAACTTGCAAAGAAGTTTAATATAATAGCGCCTTCGTATTTTTGTGCTGACACATTGTTAAGAGCGATATAGAGCACAATTGCGATGGCTATAGTTGAAAAAGTTTCGATAAGTGGAGCAATTTTTGCTCGCACGCTATTTGTATTGATAAATCTTTGGTAGAGATTTTGAGAAAGTTCATCCATTTTTTTTGTTTCATAGTCCTCAGTATGATAATGCTTGATTGTGACAACGCCGCTTAGGCGTTGTTGCAGCCATTCAGTAAGCTCGGCAAAAACATCCAAGGCTTTACTATAACGCGACGAGAGCTTTTTGCCGTATTTTCGTAATATTAATAGCACAGGGGTAATGCCAAAAAGAAAAATCATAAATAGCGAAGCATCGAGTATCAACAGATTTGCAGTTAGAAAAATAATTTGCAGAATTTCGCGAGGCAGCCCGCCATAGTAGTGGACAAAATACTCTCGCATAACCTTTATGTCGTTTGTACATGCACTCGTGAGCTGCGCGTCTATTTGTTCCCCGAAAATTTTTTGGTTCTGAGTAAAAGCAGATAGTTTTAAATAGCTACTAATAATTCGACTACGAATATCTTTTGAAATGCGTTCGCCGATTTCTTCAAACATATACCACTGTGAAACTTGAAAGATGAGGCGTAGGGCAGCGATTGAACAAACAAGGAGTGGCAAATTATCCATGATAGTTTGATAGCTGACCGATTCTAGGGAATATAGGCTATTTAGTAGCTTTCCATAGAAGGATCCCACGAGCTCTTGTAAATTATAACTTTGTGCCTTTTTGCCATTTGCAATGACTTGGACCAGTGGGCCTATCAATATTCCAAATGTGGCAGTTACCAGCGCGAGACCAATAGAAGCTATGTGAGCCCCAAGCAAGCTTGGGGCATAGAGTTTTAAATAAGGTTTTAAAAAATGGCTTTGCAAAAATTTGAACTTAGCGCCCCGATTAACTCGGGGCGGATTAAAAATGATCTATAATTCTTTTGCTGAAGTGACGATTTTGTCAATAAGCCCATATTCTAAGGCGGCTTCAGCATCCATCCAATAATCTCGGACGGTGTCTTTTTCGACTTTGGCAAGGGGTTGGCCGCATTCTTTCGATAAGAGGTGGTTAATTTTGCTACGTGTTTTTATAATCTCGTTGGCGTGAATTTCAAGATCTGAAGCTTGGCCATAAATTTGGCCCATGATCAAAGGTTGATGGATTAAAAAGCGTGAATTAGGCATAGAAAGTCGATTGCCTTTTTTTGCGCCTACATTGATGACAGTTGCGATACTCGCACAAAGCCCAGTGTTGATAACCTTTACTTCAGATTTGATAAAACGCATCGTATCGTAAATGGAAAAACCACTGTTCACTTCTCCGCCCGGACTATTGACATAAATCTTGATAACACCAGTTCCCATTGCATCGAGGGTCAAGAGATTAGAGACAACTCGCTTGGCTACTGCTGCATTGACGCCTTCAGAAATAAATATTGAGCGATGTTCTAATAAGCGGGCTTGGTCAAAAAGTCCTGCTAACATATCTAGGCCTGCGGGCGCGCTGTTCATCTCTTCTTTAAGTTGCGCGACTTCGCTTTGCTTTTGGTACATTGAAATAATGTCGATGAGTTCGCTGCTTTTCATGGCAAGCTCCTTGAGTTTAGACCGCTTTTTGGAATTGAAGAACCTCTTCAGTTTCTAAAGGATAACGTATGGCATTAAAAAATTCAACAACACCCACTACATAAGATCTTGTGGATCTATATCGACGCGTAAATTGATGCCACACTTCAAAGATTCGAAGTGTTGAAGAAAACTATACACGAACGTATGCAGAGTATTACGATCTTTACTCACGGCCAGCATTAAATGGCGGTACTTTTTGCGGATAAAGTGCAAAGGGGCTTGGCTGGGGCCATGTACGCTCAAATCATGGTCAGGATTGGAATGTAGCAACGAATTTTTCCAAATTTGTAAATTTTTGCAAATTGCTAGCAGCTTTTGCTCGTTAGGGTGAGAAAATTCAAATAAGGCCTGCTTGCTAAAGGGTGGATACGCAAAACGTTGGCGAAATTCTAGCTCTTTCTTAGCAAAACTATGAAAGTGCTGATCCAGAGCTTCTTTTATGACGTAATGATCAGGTCTGTATGTTTGCAACATGACTCTTCCGGGCAGCTCGCCGCGCCCGGCTCTCCCCGCTGCTTGAACTAACAATTGAAAGGTCTTTTCACCAGCTCTGAAGTCAGGCATATCGAGCAGCTGATCGACCTCTAAAATAGCGATGAGAGTGACGTTGGGAAAGTCGTGCCCCTTGGCTAGAATTTGTGTACCGACCAGTATGTCAGTTTTGCCTTGGCGGAAATCTGCGAGCTGCTCACTCAGGTAGTTTTTTTGGCTTGTTAGGTCAGAGTCAATGCGTTTAATGCGCGCATTAGGTAAATGCACTTTTAAAAAGTCCTCGGCTTTTTGGCTACCATAACCAAATGCGACATAAGTGCGTGTAGGGTTGTTTGCGAGAACTTGTTGGACTGATAAGTGAAGCCCACAGTAATGGCATTGTAAAACCTGTGATTGTTTATGTAGGGTCAAGCTAATATGGCAGTTTTTGCAAGCCACAGCTTGGCGAGTTTCAACGCAAAATAAATAGGCAGCATAACCGCGGCGATTGAGCAAAACCATTGCCTGTTCGCCTTTATCTAAAGTTTGTTTTAATGCACTAAGTATTTCAGGATGAATGATCTCTTGCGGTGAGAGATCTATTTGTTCTATGGAGTAAGATTTAGATTTTATAAGAGTTAGATTTTTATTGCGTTTAGGGAAAGAGAGGCATTCGATAAGCGGGGGCTTGTGTTTACTAATGCGATCAGGAAGTTCTAAGTAGATATATTTACCGATTTGCGCGTTTTGATAGCTTTCAATTGCAGGCGTGGCGCTCCCTAAAACCACAGCCGCAGATTCGATTTTTCCGCGCATTATAGCAACGTCTCTACCATGGTAACAAAGACCACTGTTTTGCTTGTAAGAAGAATCATGCTCCTCATCCACGATTATTAGCTTTAGATTTAGAAAAGGCGCGAAGACAGCAGAGCGCGGGCCTATAAGTATCTTTGCTTGTCCTGCTCTGATTCGATAAAGTTCTTGCCAGCGCTGAGAGTCGCTCATGTTGGAATGCACAACAGCAATTGCTCCTGGGAAGCGACGCTCGAATACTTCAGTCATTTGTGGTGTTAAAGAGATTTCGGGCACAAGGACGAGAGCCTGAGTAACGTCGATTTGCGCTAGGCAAATTTTTTCAATGAGTTGTAGGTAAACTTCGGTTTTGCCTGCGCCGGTAATGCCATGCAATAAAAATGGCATAAAGTTATTTGTCTCTCGTGAACTAAGGACTTTTAACAGAACTTGTTCTTGTTGAGGGGTTAGCTCTTTACGATTAGCTGAGTCAACAGCGGTGTCGTAATGCATTCCTTCAGCATTTTTTGAGCTTTTAGTCTCTATCTCGCGGGCGCCAATATTTTTTTTTCGGCTTTTTAGTATAAATTTTTCTTTAATAAGATAGGCGAGATCAAAATCCTGCCACTCAGAATCGAAAGCATGGTTTTTTCGGAGTCGATTTTGAATTTGTGCTGCGCTTAAGATACTTTTACTTTGAAACAGCGCTTTCAGTAAGGCACCTGCGCCGGGATCTCCTTGGGAAATTAAATTTTCTGCTTTTTTAGTCAGAGCATATTGCAGGCTACTTGAATTACGCGAGCTGGCTGGGAGCATTGTTTTGAATACTTCGCCTAAAGGATGCCAGTAGTATTCGCTCATCCAGTGTGCGAGCCGCAACATCTGCGGTGAAAAGATAGGATCCTTGTCGATGACTGTTTCGATTGATTTTAAATTGAATTTTTTTTGCTTACTACCAGTTGGAGAGCTTTGGCCTAGACAAACACCAATCAGCTTACGACTGCCAAATGGGACAAGCACCCGGGAGCCTACTTTAAGGTCTGGGGGGCCGATATAGTTAAAAGCCTGCCGCAGGGGGCAAGGTACCGAAATTTCATAAATGTTATCAGTGTCTTGATCTAGGTGAAGCATCTTGTGGTCTATAGATCCATTGCCGCTGCAGAGCTTTTGGTTTAGTGTGTGAGACTTACTTGTTCACGATTTTGTACTCGAAGGCCCACTGAAAGGACAGTCTCTTTTGTATAAAAAACGCGGATAAACTGCTTTTACAAATCGCTTTACAAATAAAGGCAGCTTCGTATATATTGGCTCGCTTAATGGATTCCTACTGGAGGCTTGAAGGACAAAATGACGACGACGACAACAGCGCCTGGAATGGTCGGCGGAGGCCGCAGAAAAAAAAGAGTTCTTGTACGTAGAAAACGTACAATAGATCAACGCATCAAGATCGATTATAAAAACCCAGACTTACTTAAGCGTTTTATTACAGATCGCGGTAAGATTATTCCAAGACGTATTTCAGGAGCAACTGCTCGCCAACAGCGCGAGATTTGTTTGGCCATTAAGCGTGCGCGTTACATCGGCCTCCTTCCTTATGCGGTGAATCACCGTTCGGAAAAGGGTTTCGCAGGCGAGATGTCAATGTACACAGCTGTTTCTCAGAGTTCTTTTAGAAGACCGCCTTTCCGTAGTGATCGCGGTGGTTATGACCGTGGCGGTGGTGGTGGGTATGATCGCGATGGTGGCGGTCAAGATCAACGTTCTTCGGGTTCATCTGATTCAGAAACTTAGTTTTTGCAATTTGCAAAAAAAGGTTATTAAAGAAGGGTATTTGCTATGTCGCGTAGATGTGATTTGACTGGTAAAGGTGTGTTAGTCGGAAACCGCGTGTCTCACTCTAAGATGAGAACCAAACATCGCTTTTTGCCTAATATCCAAAAGAAACGTTTTTGGTCAGCAGAGCTCAATAAGTTTGTGACTTTGCGAGTAACAACTTCAACGATTCGAACAATTGATAAAGTTGGTTTGGATAGCTACGCACGTCGTTTGGGTATTCAACTGAGTTGATATTTGTTCTGGGTTCATAATTGATCGGGGGATTTATGGGTTGTGGTGATAATCGAAAAAGTTTAAAGATGCGTCAACGCAAGGCGTGGCGTCGCAATAAACTCCGCTTAAAAAAACGTATGGGACTTATAAAGTAATTCACTAAGTGTCTAAAAATACTAGTGTATAAATAATAAATGCAACTTTTTTGAGTTTTCTCTCAGAAATGAAGTAATTAATCCGAACCTCAAGCGATCAAACTTGAGGTTTTTTATTTGCGAATTTTGCTTCTAATAGTTGTATATATAGGCTTGCTGCCGTTTCCAGCTCTTATAGCAGAAGAGTTAGAGCTGACTGGATGGCAGTCACATGCTCACTTTGGCTTTGCAGTTCATGAAGCATCGGAAAGTGGTTTTAAAGGTGCAAGTGGATCTTTGTTGTTTTTAGATGTGCTGCGCAAGATAGATTCTGATTTAATTGTTGGCCTAAGAACAGCTTCGTTGGGTAGTAAAATTGAAGGACATAGCCTTTATCGCCTGGGAGTTGGTCCAGCGATATTTTGGCAGGTCGATGCTGATATTTTGCTTGGTTTAAATATCAACATTTTCAAAGAAGTTACAGAAACAAAATCGGAAGAGCGCCTCTATAAATCTGTAGGATATGAATCAACTGTTTCGCTTCTGCGCCAGTACCAAATTTATGAAAAAGTTCATTTTGCCGTAGGCGGCTTTTGGGCTTATTATCGTGGAGGTTTAGACCTTCAATCTGCGATCGAACAACGTCCACAGCGCTTTCAGAATCTCGATACTAACCGCGGTAGTTATCGTGGTTTAGAAATATCTTTACGAACCTCGCTTTAAAATTTATCGTTGTCGGATTATGGAGCAACAATTTGTCCAACTTGTTAGCGATGGCAGCTGCTTGGGTAATCCTGGTAGAGGTGGCTGGGCTTGTTTACTTAAAAGCCAAGGCCAAGAAAAAATGTTAAGTGGCGGGGAACAAGACACAACAAATAATCGCATGGAACTGATGGCAGTTATAAGAGGATTGCAGAGCTTAAAGCGGCCGTGCCAGGTCGAAATTATTACCGACAGCCAATATATTATGAAGGCTTTTACCGAAAAGTGGCTTGAGAATTGGCAGCGCAATAACTGGCGCACGGCGCAGAAAAAACCAGTGAAAAATCAGGATCTTTGGGTTTTGCTGTTAGAAGCTACAAAACTACATAAGATTAGCTGGCGCTGGGTTAAGGGCCATTCTGGAGATGTTGACAATGAGCGAGTTGATGCTGAAGCTAGGAATGCTGCGACACAAATTTAAAAAAAATCGAACTTTTGAATATAAGCCAAATCTGGGCAAAACTATGATCTTAGAGTTGCCCAATATTAATTCCGATAAAGAATAATTAATATTTAACTGAAGATGCTTTGCAATTTAGAAACATATATATCGCTCTAGCCGGAGCTGAAACCTGAAGATTTGGGCTGGAATAATTTCGCATTATAAGGACTTCACCGAAATTAATTTCATCATTGTCCGCAACAATTAGCTGAGTTGGTAAGACAACCGAGAAATGTATTGTTTCGCCATCACCGTTTTCAATACCCACTGTGTTAAACATGGTGCCATAAGGTAGCTCAATAGTAGATAAAGGATAATGTGGTGTGGCCATATATTGAACGATTTTTCCTTCTTTATCCGTTACTATAATCGTAAATGTTGGGTTTCCTGTTGAACTACTCGTATCAGCTGTAAGATACAATATAGTAGGGTTAGGGAATTTGGGGTTCTCTCTGCTTTCACACTCAAAATGATTAGCCACATTACCTGTTTGGCTTAAGGCAAGCGAGCTAAACGCAAAAGTAAGCAGGTTTAGTTTTATGAAATTTTTTAACATTTATAACTCCTAATAATAGTATTTAAAAAACAATAAAAACACTTGTTGCTATAGCATCTATTTTAATAGAATGTCAATAATTAAAGAATTTTTATAATAAGTGTCATCCTTAATTGATAAAAATTGCTTATAGTGCCAAATATAAGGAATCTAAGTTCTTTTTTGCGTAGAAATCTGTTGTGATTATGGGCATTTTTTAGTAATTAAGCTCATCTAGGTGTTTGGAATATTCATTGTTCATTAAATTTGAGGTATCGAGAATTGGCACACCATAAGTCTGCACAAAAGCGTATTCGTTCAAACAAAAGAAAAAACGTTCGTAACAAACAATATTTGTCGTCTGTGCGAACACAGATTAAAAAATTTCGCACTGTACTAGGCGAATTTAATAAAACAGGTAAAGGCGCTGATCTAGTTCAAGCTGAACTCGTTAAAGCGCAATCGTTGCTTGGTAAAGCATGTGCAAAAGGCATGATGCATAAGAATACTGCTCGACGCTATACGGGTCGTTTGGCACTTTCAGTTGCAAAAAACTCAAAATAAATTGAAAGCAAAAGTTAGTTCTTTTTAAGCGCAAGATTTTTCGAGTCTCTGCGCTTTTTTGCGTTATAAAAAATAATTTCCAACGCCGTCTTGCAAACAGTCGAATTGTGAATCGAATAGAGCGATAAAAAAATATGAAATCTAAGTCTGAAATGCAAAGAAAGCTTCTTTTGGTGGTCATGGATGGGATCGGAGAGCGAGCTGAATCTTTTGGCAACGCAGTCAAGCTAGCGCATACACCCGTAATGGACTACTTAAAAAGAGAAGCTTTATTTATGACACTTAAGGCTCATGGCAAAGCTGTTGGATTGCCAAGCGATAGTGATATGGGCAATAGCGAAGTTGGTCATAACACTTTGGGAGCAGGCCGTGCTTTTGAGCAAGGTGCAAAACTTATTGAATCTGCCCTTGCTTCTGAAGAAATGTATAAGGGTGCAGCGTGGCGAAGTTTAATACAAAATGTAAAAGACAATAAAAGCACACTTCATTTCTTAGGCTTGTTATCGGACGGCAACGTGCATTCTCATTGTCGGCATTTATATCATATGCTGCGGCAAGCAAAAAAAGAATTAATTTCCAAAGTGAGAATTCATATTTTGTTTGATGGCCGCGATGTGGCTAATCCATCAGCAGAGAAGTATGTGCAAGAGCTTGAAGTTGTTTTAACAGAACTTAATGATGTTGCTTTTGATGCAAAAATAGCTTCTGGCGGCGGGCGCATGCTCATCACGATGGATAGATATAATGCTGATTGGGCTATGGTCGAAAGAGGTTGGAAAACGCATGTTTTAGGATTAGCAGAATCTTTTCCTTCAGCGGTAGCAGCTCTGGCTGAATTTCGCAGCCGAGGTATCAAAGACGATCAATATCTAGCTCCTTTTGTTGTCGCTAAGAATCAACAAGCTCTTGGACCAGTTCTTGATGGAGATAGTGTTGTTTTATTTAATTTTCGCGGTGATCGCGCAATAGAAATCAGTCAAGCTTTTGAAAATGTCGATTTTAAATATTTTGAACGTGGGCGAGTACCTAAAATTTGTTTTGCTGGGATGATGCAATACGATGGAGATTTAAAAATTCCGCAACGCTATTTGGTTGAACCGCCGCAAATTCGAGGCGTTCTCTCAGAGTATTTACTTGCGGAAAAAGTTCGACAGTTTGCTTGCAGCGAAACGCAAAAATATGGTCATGTGACGTATTTTTGGAATGGGAATAAGTCTGGATATTTGAATAAAAAATATGAAGAGTATTTGGAGATTCCTTCAGACAATATTGTTTTCAATGCCCGCCCTTGGATGAAGGCAGAAGAAATAACGCAAGCAACAATTAAACGAATCGAAAGTGGGGCGTTTGACTTTGGTCGGATTAACTTTGCGAACGGCGATATGGTTGGACATACTGGCGATTTAGAAGCGGCAACGATAGCGGTTGCAACAGTGGATTTGATGCTGGGGCGCTTATATACAGCATGTCTGAAACATGGAGTGATGTTATTAGTAACAGCAGATCACGGCAACTGCGACGAAATGTTTGAAATCAATGCGCTAGATAAATTCCCACAATGGGATAAATGGCCGATTTCCCAAAGGCCTTCGGCGAAAACTTCACATACTTTGAGTGCGGTTCCTTTCTATTTTTTTGATCCAATAAATCGATTTGTTATAAATAAAAAATTATCAGAGGAAGTTAGCATTGCAAATATTGCTGCATGCTGTGTGACAGCTTTGGGACTCAAAGCAAATAAAGACTACCAACCAAGCCTTATAGCGGAAAAATAGCAAAGGAGATGATTCATGGAGCGAGTTTTGCCTGAAGGGATTCAAGCGGCATTTTTGAAATTTTGCGAAACTGTTTTTGCTTTACGTGACCCAAAAACTGGCTGCCCTTGGGATTTGAAACAAGACCACCGCAGTTTGCGCAAATATATGCTGGAAGAGGCCTATGAAGCCGCTTCAGCAATGGCAGAGGATAGCGCTGAGGATATTTGTGAAGAGTTGGGTGATGTGTTATTGCAGGTTGTATTAAATGCACAAATAGCTTGTGATCAGAAAACTTTTTCTATTGTAGATGTGATCGAAGGGATTAATAAAAAAATGATCTCGCGACATCCGCATGTGTTTGCTCCTTCAGCTGAAAATCAAGACTTAAGTTCGGATGATGTTGTCGAGCGCTGGGGTCTAATAAAAAATCAAGAAAAGCAAAAAAAATCCCAATACGGAAAACTGTCCAAAAGTATAGTTGCAGAATCGAAAGAAGTAGCTGAACTTAAAAAAATTCTACCATCTACTACTCAGGCAGAAAAAATTGGAAATTTTGCGAAGAAGAGTAAATTTGACTGGGAACATCCTGAGCAAGTTTTTGTGCAGCTAAAAAGTGAAGTAGAAGAATTAGCAGTCGAAATTAAGAGTGTTCATAAAAAAAATATGAACAAAAAAAAGTTAACTGAAGAGCTGGGGGATGTTTATTTTACCCTTGCGCAACTTTGTCGACATTATGATATTGACCCAGAGATTTGTGCCAGTGATGCCAACTATAAGTTTTTAAAGCGTTTTCAAAGTATGCTGGAGTTGGCGACTCGGGCCGGGGAAGTGTTTGAGGCTCTAAATCTTGAGCGCAAAGAAGACTTGTGGCGTAGAGTAAAAAGTCCTGAATAGTAGAATTTATTGCGATAGGTAGTCCTAAATCTAATTTAGAAAATATATTAGATTTTGGATGCTTTAAGAAAGGGAAACATGAAACAATCAAGGCATACAAAATTTTTTGCAATAGTTTTATTTTTAACTTTGCTCTTTAGTTGTGGTGAAATTAAAGAGTCTAAGCCATCCGGATATTATGTAGGAAATGCACATAATCCCTACTATGCGTTTAATCCGCAACCAAGTGCTCAAAAAATTGCAAATTTTATTCAAAGATACAATCACACAAATGTCGGGTTAGCATCTAAGATTGCAACATTTGCAGCCTGTTTTGAAGTAGATGCAGCGTATTTAACGGCTATATTTCGCCAAGAAAGTAATATAGATGCTTTTAAAACGAGCCCCACTGGTGCAATAGGAATCGGCCAAATTACTACGATCGGCTTTATGGAGATTAATGATCAATTTGGCGTCGGGACTAAAGGCGCAGACCCTGGAGCAATCAATTTTTTTACAACGCGACGCGATCGCTGCTGGCGAGAACTTGGCCTAGGATCTTGGGTAAAACCAGCAAGTCCGCAGCAAATTTTTGGAAACTATGATCAGGGGATTTTGTATGCAGCGGTGCATTTAAAACTACTAGCTGCCTTGCACGAAGGCGACTATTTTACGGCCGCACGTGACTACAATGGCGACGTTAATTGGCATTCGTCTGGTGAGCAGACAAGAATCTTTTATGCCAAACAGGTGAAGAGATATGCAGATGAGTTAATGGGAATGCCTGGAGACAATGTGACCCCAGGAACCTCATCGGGGCCTGTTGTTGAAGAAGTTGCGCTTGCCGCGGCTGATTCGAGCGATCAAATTATTTCTTGTCCTGAGAACTATTGGAAAGCTGCTTATTATGATGGTTTTTCTGTGTGGGATAGAGACGAAGTCAAAGTCATCCAGCAAGATAGCAGCCTTTTTGGTCGCGAGTGTTTAAAGAATAACCTCGAATACAAGAATTTAAACTTTTTTGTAGCACAAACAAAATCTGTAAAACCGACAAATGGCCAAGCTTTTGCATTTATCGAGGATAATTATTCGGCAATTTTTCAGCGAATCATTAGCGTTGATCAGGCAGGAGATTATGTTTTTGCTCTTAAAAATGTGGATGATGGAGCTAAGATTTTCATAAACGGTGAAGAAGTTCTGGCTATTTGGGAAGCGCAGCAAGGTCCTTCTGAAGCAACAAGGCGCTTGGCGAAAGGAACGCATAAAATCGTCATAAAATATGTCGAGAGAGGGTATTCAGCTAGCTTTGAATATACGATGCGTAAAAAATAGCGCGAAATTTGTTGACCGCAGGCCATAAAATGGATATTGCAATAGAAAATAATTAGCGATAGTGAAGTTTAAAATAAAGAAGTGAGGGGTAAAAAATGAGCGAAATCCGAGGTCTATTTACTGGTATAAGAAAGTCGTTTTCGGTGCTTGCGCTGTCCTCTTTAGTTTTACAATTGTCTTGTGGCATTGCTAAGCAAGAAAATGCGAAATTGAAAAGTACAACTGCAGATAGGCCTTGTCCAAGTGAAGGTCCAAATGTTTGGAGTGCTTATTATTTCTTCGGTAATTTGTTCAATGCAGGTGGAGGTCCTTTTTGGTCAGAAAAAGATTTGGGGATAGATAATAAAGGTTTGCCAGAAGCCAACAAATGTTTTTATACTCCAGAATCTGATCCAAATACTTTGTTTCATGCAAAATTCAATCTTGATCAAGAGTTACCTAGGGATGCAGTCGGGACTGCGATCTGGGGCTTAGAAAATGAATTTTCGACATACTTTGAGACAATAGTCAGCTTTCCAAATTGTAGTGGCGATAACTTAAATATTACCGTAGATGCCTATGGCTATGCCGACGATGCCTATAAATTTTATGCTGAAGGTGAAAATAAAAAGGCGGTGGTCTTAAGCGAGGTGCCTTACGGCGGAACTTTTCAGCTCACCTTCAGCGGAAAATGTCAGCAAAAATTGACAATTAAATACGTTGAATATGGTGGTTTGGCTAATCTCGAATTGCGTGTTTGTAAGCCTGGATTTCGTATTGATCAGGCATCAAAGGCCTGTATTGCAAATTAGGTAGTTTCCTAGGATTTGTAATCTAGCGTTGAGAAGAGAGAAATTATGTTAAGTCGTATAATATTAATGTCGCTGTTTTGTGCGCTTTTTCAACAAAAGCTCTTTGCATACAATGTACTATTTAATT
Organism: Oligoflexales bacterium; assembly: GCA_018060885.1. Taxonomy (GTDB): domain Bacteria; phylum Bdellovibrionota_B; class Oligoflexia; order Oligoflexales; family JAGOVF01; genus JAGOVF01. The sequence goes on from JAGOVF010000025.1 coordinate 28,424, forward strand.
GTCCGGCTGATCGTTGGAAAGTAGTTTATTATGATGGTTTTGCTATTTGGGATGATGATGCGATAAAAACAGTTGTTAGTTCGCCACTTGCCTATGGATTTGATTGTTTTAAAAATGAAGGAAATTCAGAATTTTTAAAATTCAATATAAGTAATAAAAAAACTATAAAGCCTTTTAGCTTGAGTTTTGCCTACGCAGAAGACAATTACACCGCTTTTTTTTCCCGCACAATCACAATACATGAGTCATGGGAATATATTTTTGAGTTGGGTGAAATTGACGATGGTGTTGAAATTATGGTTAATGGCCAGAGTCTTACTAAAATTTATATGCCATTAGCTGATGATGGTAAAATTAAACTGAGGCAATTTTTACCAACTGGTACTCATAATATAACAATCAAGCATTTAGAACGTAGTCATACGGCAAGTTTAGATTTTAAATTCTATAAAAATCCACATTATGTCCCACATTTAGAGCACAATCCTGGCGCTGGTATTGGCGAATATGGACTCTTACCTTACACGGGTCCAGTGAATTGGCGGATTTGCTGTGGAAGATTGCATTCGCGCGGATCGGAATGGGCAGGAAACGATTATTTGCGCCCTGAAGGGAGTTTGTTAGTTGCGCCTTTTGATGGAACGGTGGCCAAGGCAGGTGTGGCTTCAATGGGTGGGGGAATGGGTGTAAAAGACAGTTGGGGAAATACTTATATGTATTTAACTAGTAGTGATGGAAAGTATTGGATGTTACTTATGCATGGAAATTACTCTCTTTCTGCGGGCCAAAGTTTTAGAAAGGGAGAAAGAATAGGTACAACAGCGTCGATTGGCTTTTCGAGTGAGCCACATGATCATATTTCACTGAAAGTGAATGGAGTTTCTGTAGATATTGAAAACTATAGATAATCTATGGAAATTGTAGTGCCTTAAACGCATTAATGCGTCCAAAACCATGAGACTCACTAAATCCAGAAGAGTTGTACTTCGCCATCGCGGGCTCAATTTTATCCGCACTGTTGATCAGCCTTGTTAGAACTTCTTGCCTTGATAACTGAGGCTCATTTGCCAAGAGCAGTCCGGCGACACCGGCAGCAATCGGAGTTGACGCGGAAGTGCCGCTGAAGTTTTTTGTATAGTCAAAATCTGCAAGTTCTGTTGTCCCACCGAAAAAATTGTATCCACCTCGACCAGTGACATCTGTGGTGACGATGCCAATTTTACTACTGCTGTCTTTTCGAGTGGGAGCCAAGAGCTTTAAACATTTTCCATAGCCACTGCCGTAGACTCGTTGGTCGTTGTGATCCGATCCACTAATCGATATGACGTTTGGTAAAGACGAAATATCAGGTTTGTCGCCAGTGCAATTATCACGATGACTGTTGGTCATGGCAAAAAAAATCACGATGCCCTTACCTCCGCGGCCATTTGTAGCAATATCATTTATTGCGTTCACGACTGCGGGAGTATTTGGTGTCCCTATGGGATAGCCCCAACTGTTGCTGATAATGACTGCGCCGCGCTGTTTTGCATAATAAAATGCCTCAGCATCTTCAAATGGAGTGGATCCGTGAACTATAGGGAGTATCTTGCATAAAGGACACGAGCCGATAGTGCCGACACCATTTTTTTCGGCAGCAATTGATCCAGCGACCGCTGTTCCATGATTTGGCTTGTTGCGCAGATAGCCATATTTTCTAGCAAAATCCCAACCATAGTAATCGTCGACTAAACCATTGCGGTCATCGTCCTTGTTGTTATTTGGGATTTCCTTGCTATTGATGTGCCATTGATTTTTTAAGTCTTTGTGCTCGACATCAAAGCCGCCATCGATGATGGCAATAGTTATGCTGGAACTGCCTTCAGTAATTTCCCAAGCCTGCCTGGCTTTAATATCTGCCCCCGGACTTCCCGCGTTGTTTTTGGTGTTCTCAAGATGCCATTGATCTTGGAAGTAAGAGTCTTGAATTGAATTAGAGGAACGATCTTCTTTTGGGATTATAAAATTTGGATGAGCGTATACCACAATATTTAGCTGAGAAAGGCGATAACTCGCGAGCAGAGCTTGTTGCGGATTTGCATAGGTAAGTT
>JAGOVF010000155.1 GCA_018060885.1 Oligoflexales bacterium
ACATGGGATAGTGCATGCTCACGACCATCCATTTATCAGTGTCTTTTTGGCGCTTAGGATCACATAGATGTTTTTTAGCAAAAGCGACCGTAGCATCAGGTATTTCAATATTATTTCTTGGATGCGAAACATTTAAAACAACCCAAGTCAAATTCGTCTTTGAAATTAAATAATTTTCTGCAGGAAGAGCAAAACCACCCGTTTTATTTTCTAAAGCAGCAACTTTCTCACTATAAGCGAGTTGCATTTGCAGACGATCATTTTCAAGATCGTGATTACCTATAGTTTGGTAAAAAACCACGCCCGTATCGATTAAGCTTTGGTAAGGTTTTTCAAAAATGCTGTAATAGACTTGGTTACCATCAACGTATTGATTGTCACCCATTGACACAGCAAAATCATAAGGCGCATTAGAATGCCGCAGTGCCATGGCATCTCCAACCGTCTGCTGCCCATGGCTTCCAAATCCAGCGTCACCGTAAAGTAAAATATGCCAGCTTTTAGCAGATTTGCCATAAAGTGTAGGACAACTAAAAAATATTATAAAAAAGAGTTGGCTCAGTATCGGCAACAGAGTTCTGTAAAAAGCGGATTTTATCATTTAAGTTTTGCCCAAAAGTTTTTTGTGTTCATTTTAGATGCCCTATTGTACTTTTATTGACATAAAAATAAAGCAAAACCACATACATGACATATTGAAAAAACTCAGTATTATTAAAATGTTAAAAACCATTTTATTTACATCAGGCACAAAATGAAAAAAGTATTAATTTCCTGTTTCGAACCTTTTGGAAGATTCGAAACTAATTTCAGCCATAAAATCGCACTACACCTCAGTCAGTCTTTAGGAAAAATCAACATAGAATCCGACGTATTAATACTGCCGGTTAATTATTCTGCACTTAATGAAAGCTATTTCGATTCAAAATTGTTGAATCAATACTCTTTAGTTTTAATGCTTGGAATATCCAACCAAGTTAGTAGCCCAAGCTTTGAATACTTTGCACATAATATTGATTATAGCCCTCACGCGCCCGACAATTCGGGAGAACTCAGGAATTTTCAAACAATTACACCTTCAAAAGAACTTACTTTAACTTGCACATTACCAATTAAAGAGATCAGCGAGCAACTAAACTCTCTTCAACTCATTCACACTGTGTCTTTTTCTGCCGGGGCATATTTGTGTAACCATGCATATTTTCGAATGTTAGAAAAAAATCGCGCGGAAAATTCTCCAAAAATCGGCTTTGTTCATGTGCCCACAAGTAGTCACCAAATTCAGGTCAATATAATCTCTAAGACGCTTGAAGTAGCCATTACCACCAGTTTCAAATTAAATTAACATTGTGCACCTAAAGATCACTGTCTATTCCCTAGACACTTCAGACAAAAAAATACAATTTTGTTTTAATACACAAAGCTATGCGGCCCATAATAGTGATTTGTAATTAAAGACTAAATGCGAAAACTCGCATTGTGGAACAAAACTTGCTTTAATTACAGATGGAGCTTTTTGAAAAAAGTTCTTAACAGAGCGTGCCAAATTAGATTCAAAAAGGAATAGTTAATGAAATTAACAAGCATAACCATGGGCTGTGCACTTTTAATAAATTTATCTTTAAGTTCTTGCAATACAGTTGGGTTCGGAACAAAAGGCAAAGACGGTCCTGGTGATCCTGGCGGCTCAGGTACAGGAACAGCAGGTACAGGAACGGGTACGGGAAGCACTGGATCAGGAACTGGCACAGGTTCTAATGGTACTGCTACAACTGGTGGGGACACGGGTACTGATGTCATACCTGAAGACGTTGGAGGAACTGGTGGATCTGGCTCATCAAGCGGATCTGGCTCATCGAGCGGATCTGGCTCATCAAGCGGATCTGGCTCATCGAGCGGATCTGGTTCATCGAGCGGCTCCGGTTCATCGAGCGGATCAGGCTCATCGGGCGGTTCGGGCTCATCGAGCGGTTCAGGCTCATCGGGCGGTTCGGGCTCAACCGGAGGCGGAGACAAAGGTGGAACAGATGGTGGGGTCATTATTCCAGGACCTGGAACCATAGAAATTATAAACCGCTGCAACGATCTTAAAGGCAAAGGATCCGTTTACACCATAGATCGAACAATCGAATACCCGGAAAGAATCGGCTGCAATTGGCACATCGGAAAAAGCATTTTGCAAAGCAATCAGGTCAGACATGAAGATTTACGTTCTATAATACAGGGCAAATACGATGAATTAAGAACCATTGCTTTACCAACTAATGCCGAAATATGCGGAATTGATTTTAGTTCCAGCCAACAAAACATGTATTATGACGACGAAATTATTCTCACCATAAATAATTATATTTTATTCTCAACGATGATTTGGGCGAAGACCTCGAGAAATCCAAATGGACTCATACGCGCTGCAAATGGGCTATACAAACACAAATGGGAAAGTCCAAATGGATTTTTTAGCCAACTCTATGACGATCGCGTAGATGTATTGGATAATTATTGTATTGGTTCGACTTGTTTGTTTCCTGAAACTCAAACCAGTGGACAAATTAATTTTAATATTCCCGGCAACCGATTGGTTGAATTAATTCAAACTAGTATCAAAGACAATTCAAAATATCGCAACCAACTTGATTTTATGTTAACAATGCTCGGAGATGACAACCCTGATGAGGATTGCCGTCACTCTAATTTTAAATTTAACGTAAAAATACATTACATAAATAAATAGCTTCTCGACTAATTATTTTGCAAGTTTACATAAAACTCATTGTAATTTGGATCTTCAATATGACGTTGCTGATTGAAGGAAACGCCGATCCCAGCTTCTAATATTGCGCCGTGACTATCTAGTGCTTTACAAATATTATCAAATAATTGTTCATTCTTTACTTGAACTGCAAGTTTTACACAGGTATTCAAACCACCAGCTGTTGAACATTCGGAATTTTCTACCACCTCACTAAAATGAGCCGCATTATAAGCTAAGGAATCCATTGCGACCCAGCCATCCTTGCTTCGATAGTGAAAATACATTCTACTGCTATAAGAAAGTGGAACAGGCAAAGCTGAATCAATCACTGGGAAGTAAAAATTATACAGCTTATGTTTACGGAACGTCCCTACTTCTTCACCAGTAATTTCACAGCGGCTTAAATAAAAAACTTCATTCGCTGCTCGATTTTTTGAGCTGGTGTAAGCCATACTGCTTGAAGCGGAAGAAGCTATAGTTGCATTTCTATACCCATCAATGGCTGTTTGGTCAAAACCTGCCGCTTGCATTTTTAGAGCGACTGCATCTTTGATATTAGTAATATTCAGATCTGGAATAGTGCAATCAAGGGGAGTCTTGCTTTCGTCAGCATAGCGATGACAGAGTGGAATTATAACACTTGAAATCAGCTCATTCTGGAAAACAGTCATTTCGCCGCTTACAAGGGGAAGCATCGTGTGAGAAATATTGTCTTTCCAAATAAGCTTGTTTTCAGACGAGCCTTGAGCAGTAAACACTTCATCAAAAAGCGCAGCGAGCACATGCTGAACACTCGCAGGTAGAATTTTTAAAATATCAATGCTTAACATTCCAACTACAAAAAGTTGTGTGTTATGATTGACTAAAAAACTCATCGGAAAACTGTAAATATTAAATTCATTGTCCTCAAAGACTAAAGTCATGGAATAAGTACTTTGCTCGAGAACGTAATCGACGGATAAGGAGCCACTCGCAGGACCAGACTTCACAGTTAAACCATTTTTTAAGTCTTTTGAAACAATTCGTCCTGGGATGATTTTGATATTTGTAAGTCTTAGCCCTTTGTCGCCACTAGAAAATTTACTTTTAACTTTAAAGGGGGCGCTTGAAAAGTAGTTAAAAGACGTCGCAATTTGATCGTAAATAGCACTCGCTAAGTGTTCAGTTTCTTTTGCACCTTTTACTGAGCTAGACTCTAATAGCATTTCAACTTTGACGTCGTCTTCTTGTCCAGCATTCATCAGTTGATAGCTTTGCTTTTCGCTGCCACAGGCAAGAAGTAAATTTCCCAATAAAATCAAAACACTCACTTGGGTCCGCAATCTGTTCTTGTTGGTCATGTACCCCCCTGTTATATATTTTGTTCCTTATTCCCCTAGTATTTGGATAATAAAAAGTGGCTTTTAGGTGGGTATTTTCTGCGCCCACTTGTATCAGACTACCTAAATTTAAAACTCGCCATTTCTAATCCAATATTTTCCCGGAGTATAGGAAAGCACTGGGTGGGTGTCAACATTCAATTGGCTGTTCAATCAAATCCTAACAATTTGTGGAGAGGAATTTTAATATGGCTGATGACTACTCTAGCCCGCATGATTTATCCGACTTTTCGAACGCCAAAAATAGCGCTGTCCAAATTTTCGAGTTTTTGTTGCCATTTGCTAGGAATATCAATCCTTCGCCCTAGCCCACAGCCGGGATATATGCGACGATTAGCCCCCGGATAGGCATAGCCATTAATTAAAATGCGACGAGGTTTTGTCGAATTATTCTCTCCACTACCATGTATAAAATAAGGCCCAAACATTAATAAATCTCCGGGCTCCATGCAGGCCATGCGAATTTTTGTTTCGTCAACATATTGCTGGCGATTTTCATTCTTTTCTAAATAAACATGGCCCTGCTTGTGACTACCAGGCCACACTAAAATTGGAGAGTTTTCTTCTGTCATCGGATCAAGCGCCAATACTGTTTGTAAATAACTTCCACCCCCATTTACATCTTTCCAGTCTGCAGTTCCATAGCCACGATTTTCACTGTCTTGATGCATAGGAAAAATGACACCATCCCCAGGAATTTTGAAATGTGCCTGACAGATGAGCTGGTTTAACTGACAACTGCCGAGAATTTGCGCAGCAGGCAAAATAAGCCTTTCGTCATCAGAAATGCTCAACAGCTGCGGTTCCACTCCCGCGCACCAAACAATGCGATGTATCTTTTTTCCTTCGACGACAAAATAAGACCCCGCATAGTTTTGTGGAGTTTCCATTTGTTGCGCCACATTTTGCATGCGAGCATAAATTGTTTTAAGTCTTTCGATTTCATCAAGCGAAAATAAATTTTTAACGTGCAAATAGCCGTCGCGTTCAAAATCTGCTAATTGACCAGAAGTTAAAAGCATTCATTACCTACAATGTAAAAAGGAATTTAATTTTCAGATAAGTTACACCTATATTATATCACGATGCTTTTGCTCAGAACAAGTAAAGTGCATTTTTAGCTTGAGATTTTGAACTCTTGCCTCAGCTAGCAAATTTTTAACCTCTCTTTTTTTACAAATTTTTATAAATTTCTTTTTGTCATTATTTTCAATTTTAGCTAGCAACTGAAAACCATTCTCTCGCAATGAAAGATACAACTGCGCCAAGGGTACATCCTTCTTTGCAAGGTAAGAAAGTACGATTTCACCATTCGAAAGATAATTTTCGATAACAGCCATTAAATATTTCTGCGTATTCATACTAGTCCATAGATTAAATTCTATGGATCTATCGGAAAATTTTTAAGAAAAATAAGCGAAAAATTGTCAATTTAGTAATGTTAAAGGAAATAATTGTGTATTGAGCTGAATTAATACATTTGGCTCAACACAGCGATCTTGAAACGACAAAATTGTTTTCTGGAATTTCCTAACTTCATCTTTTAATGAAGGAATATCTTCTTTTCTTACAGCAATGACAGCCGCGGCAAATTCCCTACTTAATACATCGACATTAAACAATGCATGTATTCCCTCTTGGATAGCCATATTATGGTAGTTCTTAATTATTTCAGAAGGCAAATCGCTACCTTTAAAAACCGCACCTTTTACTTGTTTATAGCTTGTTCCGACTTTTGTAATGAGGCCAGCTTCGACGAGAATTTTTAATGCTTTATTAATTTGCACAGGTTTCAATCGATCACCAAACTGATTGATGATCCAATAAACATCCGCTTTAAACTTTGGAAAGCGAACTAGTTCATAAATCGCTAAAATATACCAATCGCTTAAGATATTGACTTCGGTATCATTGAGAACATAGAGGTCATTTTTCGGAGTTAAACGAACCAATTTCTCCCAAGCAAATTGTTTTTCATGAGATGACTTTGCTTGATTCCATTCGACGAGAGCTTGAAAATAAAGTTTTTCTTGCGGTCCTAATGCACAGGCATCTGCTAAGTCTAATATTCTAGACGCTACTAAACGCCGTTTTCCTTTAATAATTGATTTTAAATAATCTGGCGTCGAAAGACCCGCTCTTCTTGCAAGCTGTCTATAGGAGTAGGACTTTTGTTGTGATTTACGAAAGTCATGAAAAGCGACGAGATAATCAGCAAAGTTTAAATAACTGTAGATGCTTGGGGGTTCACTTGTTGTTTTAGCCATGGCAGACTCCTAACATAAAAATACAACTCAGTTCCGAGTCATATATTATAATTCTCTAATTTCAAATATTTAATAAACAACATGCCAAACAAAATGATTGGGGCCGCTCCCAGACAGAACTCATCTATTCATCTTTAAATTTTATAGGTATGATTCTTGAGAATTTTTTTCTTCGCTAAGAGGTCAATATACATATGAAAAATCCGTATTACTTGCTCGCGTGTTTGTTTTTGACCCTAACAACCTGTAAAGGCAAAAGCGCATCAGATATCCTGCAGATTCTTTGTGGACGGGGCGAACATAAAAGTCAAATGACTGTTGGTCTAAATCTCGACACCATCAAAGACTACTTTAGCCTGGACCGCGCAGACGATAGCCCAATCCCAGACTCAGATGTTCAAGAATACCTAAATAGCTCCTTAGCAAAATTTGGAGTGAGCGAATCAACTTTTAATATTCAAAATGTCGAGTCGGTAAAAGAAGGCGACACAGTTCGATTTTTACAACTCGGTGGGGTTATCGGAGAAGCCTTTGGCGCATCGGCAAGTTTTTTAAAAAATACTTTTTCGGGCTCTGGCGACCGTTCTGAAAGCAATCCCTTTGATTTCATCAATGAGTCTTTTGGAGTGCGCGCTGCTGCGGCGCAGGAAAACTATCGCAAGGCGCGCGTTCAGGAATTTTTCGAAACTTATCTGCCTTTTTTAGTCGACAACGTTTCTCGAGGTCATACTAAACAATGGGCCTATGAACAAACAGATTTGCAAGCTTCCGCAACACTTTTCGAACAAATGATAATAGCCGCGCAAGCAAAATTTCCTAGCCAAGTAAATATTAATAGCAATCCTATCGTCGTGGCAGTTTTAGATACGGGAGTTGATGTCGAGCATAACAAAGGCCTTGGTAACGAAGATCTTAATCTAGATGCCTTTTATAGAGACAATGAAGGAAACATAATCGGCTACAATGCAACGAGTGAAGGTGGTCCCGGTGAATTCGACGATGAAAATGGACATGGTACACATTGTGCTGGAATTATAGCTTCCAGAAAAGCCGATCCAGATGACGAAGCCCCTTTGGGCGTTGCAAGTATGGCTAATACCAAAATCATGCCGATAAAAGTTCTTACAAAAGATGGCGCGGGTGGATTTCAAGCTATTGAAAAAGGCGTGCGTTGGGCCATGCACAACGGAG
>JAGOVF010000156.1 GCA_018060885.1 Oligoflexales bacterium
ATTATAGCCTGTACTGTATTTAAAAGACTTGGCAGTCTCTGGACTTCATCAATAAAAATAATTCCCGAAAAATCTTTAACTATACGCTTTTCTAACAAGCCTGGGTCAGCCGCAAAAGCCAAAAACTCCTGTTCTCTTGCTAAATTAATCGTCATATTTGGCTTCAACGAGGAGAGGAGAGTCGATTTACCCGTTTGGCGCGGGCCCAATAGCAAAAGGCTTTTTTTAGATTTTTCTATAATTTGCAATATGTTACGTATATAGAGCATTCATTAATTCCTATAATCTAGCATCTGTCGATAATACGCGGTATATTCAACAGATGTCAAGATGGCGTGAAGGCAGGCAAGAATTGTTGTCAGCACTTTGGTGCAAATACATATTTATTATCATTGTTAGGGGCGTGCTTTGAACTTGCATCTTGCTTTGGCTGCATTACCACTGAAGCGGTCACACATGAAAACAATAAGAAGGTAAGAGCTGAAAGCAATAAGAAGGTAAGAGCTGAAAGCAAAGATTTTTTCACGAGAGATGCCGTTTTTACGTGTAAGATCATATTAACTATACATTTATCTGCATATCTCCTAGAATCTCCTTAATTGGAGATGAATGGAAAAACTCACCCCTATCTTTGCCTCAATTTGGTCATTTCTTAACTACCCACTTATTGTACTCGGTAAGAGCTCTATCACCCTCTGGACTGTATTTTTCAATCTATTTATTATCTTGAGCTTTCTTTTTATCAGCAGCCTTTTTAAAAAGTGGATGATTAATTCACTTTCGAGAATACCCGGTATCAGTGTCAGTAACTGGCGAGCAGCAATTACACTAAGCTATTATGCATTTCTATTTATGGGCATTATTGGGATTTTGCAATCTACGGGCCTAGATTTAAGCCTCTTTACTGTATTGACCGGAGCGATTGGTATTGGCGTTGGTTTCGGTATGCAGTCTATATTTAGCAATTTTATTAGCGGCATTATAATTCTCTTAGAAAAACCCTTGAGTCTGGGTGACCGTATTGAAATTGGAAATATCAGTGGTAATGTTAAGAACATCTCTGCGCGTGCAACTACCATAGTGACCAATGACAATATTTCAATTATTGTCCCGAATTCAGATTTTATTTCTAAACAAGTTATCAACTGGAGCCACTCTGGTAATTTTGTCCGCTTAAATATTGATGTGAATGTCTCCTATGATTCTGATCCAGACCTAGTGACGAAATTGCTATTAGATATCGCAGAGAGCGAACCTGGAGTCATAAAATCTCCACCTGCAACTGTCTACCTGAATGAGTTTGGAGATAGCTCGCTTAAGTTTTCTCTTTTGGTTTGGACGAGAGAGTACACGGATAGAAAAGGGGTACTTAAAAGCATACTAAATTTCCGCATACTAAAATTATTTCGAGAAAATAAAATTAAAATGCCTTTCCCGCAACGAGATATTCATTTTCACAATGTGCCATCACTAGAAGAAGCAGATTTATGATGTTTGGTCTTTCGCACGATCAGTGGATTTTTGTAACGATCCTGTCTGTTGCTATCATCTTATTTATCAAAGAATATTTACGCGTCGATGTGGTTGCAATTCTAATTGTTTTAGCACTGTCTTTTTCTGGGCTTATTGATGTTTCCGAAGCCTTTTCAGGGTTTTCGAGCGAACCTGTCATTATAGTAGCTGCCGTATTTGTTCTTTCCGCAGGGTTATTTCATACCGGAGTAACAGATATAATTGGCGAATGGGTGTCTCGCCTAGCAGGAAAAGGCGAAACGCGCGCAATTTTTGTCATCATGATTGCAGTTGCGGCTATGTCTGCTTTCACTCATCACCTTATGATAACTGCCATGATGCTGCCTATTATTCTAAAAATCTGCAAAGACGAAAAGGGATTGCACGCCTCGCATCTTCTCATTCCCATGGCAACGGCCGCATCATTAGGGACTACTTTAACCCTTATCGGTGCACCGGCTTTTTTGCTAGCAAACAACATTTTAAAAAGAAGTGGAACAGACGCCTTAAGCCTTTTTTCTGTTGGTCAAGTTGGTGCTCCGCTAGTTGTAGCCGGAATTTTGTTTTGCGTGTTAATGAGATGGATTTTGCCGAAAACCTCAGGAGTTGACGATAGTGCAGATAGCTTCAAGTTAGGCGAAGTCACGACTGAACTTTTAATTGCGGATGGAAGCCCTTGGATCAGCAAATCATTTGAGGAATTGGTCACTCAAAGCGAAAAGCAATTTCGAATTCTAAGCTGGACTCGAAAGGGCAGCGATCAAGAGATGATTCAAGATACGTCTGGTCTATTAGAAGCTGGTGACACTTTTATTGTAAAGACGACACCGGACGAGCTTATGTCTCTTGACGGTGGCAAAGGAATTGTTCTTAAAGCATTGCAAAAATTCACTATAGGTAACGACGTTCTTAAAAGTCTTTTCGGTGAAGAAAAACGTATTCTAAAAGCTGTTATCGCACCCAAATCAGAATTTATTGGCCGCAGCGTTTCTCAGATCGATTTCTTTCAGCGTTTTGGCGTTGCCGTTGTGGGACTTTGGAGGAAATCGGGTTGGGTGTCGGCTGGAGTTGCCGATACGATGATTCAAACAGGAGACATGTTAGTCATCTGGGGGCCGAAAGAAAAACTTGATAGCCTCAATCTACATCGTGGATTTTTAATGTTTCTGCCTTTTTATGGAGTCACGACAAAACGTAGTAAGAGTAAGCTGGCGGCCGTAATCATGTTAGCGGCTATTGGGATTTCTGCTTCTGGAGTCTTACCGCCGCATTTGGTTTTTGTTGCTGGGGCTTTATTTATGGTTCTGAGCAAGTGTGTCAGCATTGAACAAGCATATGGTTCGATCGAAACAAAAATTTTTGTCATGATCGCTGGAGTTATTCCCTTAGGAATAGCTATGGAACGAGTGGGGCTAGACAAACTCCTAGCTGGCGAGATTCTAAAATACACCGCCGGATGGGAACCCTTTGCTATGCTCATGGTTTTTTTCTGGATTTCAGCGCTGGTCACTCAAATTCTCTCAGATGCTGCAACAACAGTTCTCTTAGCACCTATCGCATTAGCTTTTGCTAATTCTGCTTCGATTGCACCAACAAGTGCCGTTGTTTGTGTTACGATTGGAGCGGTAGCATCTTTTCTAACTCCCATCGGCCATCATGGCAATTTACTTATATTAAGCCCCGGAGGTTACCGATTCTCTGATTTTTTAAAGATTGGATTGCCTCTCACGATAATATTATCGGCGATGACTTGTTATCTCAGTTTAAGGATTTGGGTTTAAAAACGTCACCGTGATTCAGAGACTTGTATCCTCGATCAATTCAAGAGCTTGTTGAGTATTTGTAAACGTACGCATTTGAGCGACCAAGCCATTGTGGAAGGTGAAGACATCTGCAATGAGATCGCATTTTGAAGAAAGTCCTTCCGATTCGATGCGCTCGATTTGCAGGTCAAAGAATTTAAAAACTGCTGGGATATCGTTTCGATTAACTGCAGCTTAGATTTCTTTAATCACCTCTATGTCTTCTGCCAGATTTGAATCACCTGGGAAATGCCATTCCATTTTTTACCTCTGAAAAGTCGCTATTTCACGCTTAAAATACTCAATAAATTTTTCACCACAACTTGTGAGTGATAAATTTTGTTTAGTCAAAACCCGAACGGGCCAGCGAAAAGCCTCTTTGGGATATAGGCACTTTAGGCTTCCTTTATGGATATCTTTTTGTACTATAAAATTTGGTAAAATTGAAACACCCAAGCCGTTTTTAACCATGCTTAAGTGCGCGCTTTGGGAGTTGCAGGAAATTTTTATACTGGCATTTGGATAGTCTTCTTGCAGCCTTTTTAGCGTTGGGTATATTTTTTCTTGTTTATTTTCCGTTTCCCGAGAACCGATAAAACTCTCCCTTACTTTTTTCGACTTATAGACCTTGCTCGCTATGACAAGATAATGATCGATTTCAAATGCGCACCTGACATCTAAATTATTTTTTGGGAAATAGAAGCCTACTAGCAAGTCAAGCTCTTTAGCCTCTAGCTTTTTTATCAAATCTGCTCCAGACGAAGTGATTATTGTTGGATACAAATTTGGATGATCTGCGACTAACTTGTTAATCACCGAAGGCAAAATATAATTTACGATGCTTTCGCTCGCACCGATTAATAAGCTTCCCTGACATTCCTTTTTTTTATTCGAACAGGCGTTTTGGATTTTTTGAACGTTTCCAAAAATAACTTCGCAGTATCGAAAAACTTCGTTTCCATGTTGAGTTAAATATACAGATTTTTTTAGGCGATCAAAAAGCTTTACACCCAGCTCTATTTCTAATTCTTTAACTGCCTTAGTGATTCCGGGTTGATTTATACGAAGCTGTTTTGCTGCGCTAGTAAAACCGCCAGATTTTGCAACTTGATAGAAGTATTTTAAATGGTTTAGATTCATACATTCCATTTAGATATTGATTTGATGAATATTATATATTTTTTTTATGCATCTGAGTCAAGTATAAGGAGCTCGGCTGATCATGAATACTTATAACAATTGGAGAAGACATGAAAAATTCAATAATTAAGAGCACTTGCCTACCATTTATTGCTTTGAGTTGTTTTACTAGTCTAGCACTCGCAGGAGAAACAGGAATGCTCGCAGTAGTCAATAAAGCTGATGCCAGCATCTCATTAATCGACTTAGAAACTGGAGTTAGCAAATCCAAATTCAACTTGGGTTATTTTCCACATGAAATTACCGGGTCGTCGGATGGAACAAGTGTTTTTGTTTCGAACTATGGAAAGGATCACGTCAGAAGCCAAAGTTCTGAAAATAAACCGGGGAATACAATATTTAAAATAAATTTATTGACGCAGAGAATTCAGGAAATTGAACTGGGGCTCGGCACTTGCGCACCCCATGGAATTGAAATTTCAAAAGATGGCGAATTTGTCTATGTGACCTGCGAAGATAGAGAAGAAGTAGCAGTTGTCGACGCTGCAAATGGCAAATTTATGTACGCTATTCCTACTATGCAAAGCAAATCACATATGCTCGCATTATCACCTGATCAGTCGCGTCTTTATGTCGCCAACTTTGGCTCAGCATCTGTGACAGTTCTTGACTTGAAAAGTCGAACGATTATAGGCCATATAAATACAGGTGCTGGTACAGAGGGAATAGGAATATCCCCAGATGGTGCAAAAATATACGCTACAGCTGTACTTGAAGACAAAATTTCTGTCATTGATTCAAACACTCTGCGTGTTATCCAACAAATAGATACTGATCCTTCGCCCATACGCGTTTTGGCAACGCCTGATGGAAAATATTTACTAGTGAATAGTTCTAGAACGGGCTACTTACAAATCTTTGACGCAAACTTGCTGACATTTGTTAAGCGAATCAAAGTCGGCAAACAACCCATAGGATTAACTGTCCCGAATTCCCAGCGGGCTTTTGTAGCTAATATGGGTGACAACACAGTCTCAGAAATTGACCTCACAAATTTAGAAGTGAGAGCCGTCTATGCGACTGGAGCAAAACCTGATGGTCTTGTTTATCTTCCTTCAAGATAAGAGTAAGTAATTGGACGAAAATACAACAATCAATTTAGATGAAATTACTGAAATTGTGATAAGGGTTTCTTCGCAATTAAAGGAATACGCGTCCAATAATTTTTTGCCCGTCGTTCTTTCTAAGCGAGGTTCAGCTTATGTAGTGAAGTATGGAAATATCGTCGCAAAAATCCATTCTACAAGCACAGACATTATAGAACTTAAAAGTAGAATTGATTTAATCGGACAGGAATCCATTTGTAACTTTTTTTTGCAGCCTTTGCTGCGTAAAGTTGAAATAGTAAAAGGTAGGCTATTGACTTTATGGCCTGCAGGTTTAACTTCTGAGTCAGCTTCAGTTGATAGACTTGATTGGAAAGAGCATGCCTTACTTCTTGCTGAATTTCATAAAGCTTCCTTCCGGATAGAAAACAAAGAACAAGTATTAGCAAAAGCAGGAAACGAGTTTCGTTTGCAGCGAATGCATTCACGTTTTCAAGCAAGCAAAAATTGCAAAGAAAAGAACTACGTTTTGGGCGCATTTTCTACATTAACTTTCGCAGATTCGAAGCATGGGCAAAATAACGCATGTCATGTTATCCACGGTGACTGGCACCCTGGACAGGTGGTTCAATATAATGATAATGCGAAACTTATAGATATCGACGATGTCGGTATTGGCAATCCTGCTTGGGATCTTGCTCGTCCAGCAGCTTGGTACCTCGCAAGTTTTCTTTCAGATTCAATTTGGCAAGACTTTTTAGATTCATACAGAGATGCAGGAGGCCCAGCAATCAAAGGTAAAAATCCATGGGAATTTTTAGAATTGCCCGCTCGAACTGTTGTCATTCAATCTGCTGCTAAGGCACTCATCGACACACAAACTGAGACCCGCTTGTTAGATGATTTTGAATTAGAGTTAATCAATATGTGTCGAAGAATTCAGGCTTTACATGCTTGAATATGAGTGCTTTTAATTTGGAGTTTTTTTACTTTTAAAGTAGCATCGTGGGCCTACTTGATAAAGGAATTTTTGATGCAACAACAATTATTGAAATGCCCAAGGTGCCCTGGAGCGATGCAGACCCACAATCGAAATGGGATTCATATAGAGCAATGCAATAGTTGCCGAGGTATTTTTTTAGACTTTGGGGAGCTAGAAACATTGACGCAACTTCAAATGCAATGGATGCAACAAATGGCGCCACAAACACCGCCGGCCCAATTTAATCAGCCCCTTCAACCCAATCCTCCTGCTTGGGCTAGCCATCAACATGGTCAGGGTCATGGGCACCACTATAAGAAGAAGGGCTTTATGAGAATGTTGTTCTCTTCATAATTCACCCTTAGACTTCATAGACTGTGGACAAAAAATTGTGTTTAAATTTTTAAATTTATTTTTTTTCTTTTATTCATGTCTTGCAAATGCAAATTCTCTTGAAGAGAATTTATTACTTAATTTGAAAAACGAACTCAATGAACATGAGTTTACCGGAATTGTGTCGATTCAGAGAAATGACGCTGAAATATTCTTATTCCAGTCAGATAAAAGAATCACAGATTCTTCTGTGTTTTGGATTGGTTCTGTTTCAAAGCAATTTGCCGCAGCTGCAATTCTTAGTTTGGTTGATAAGGGGTTATTACAGCTCGACGATAATATTTTCGAAATTCTAAACCCGAATAATCATCTAAACTTGGGAAAAACTCCTGCCTGTTCTGTTCGCCAAGTGCTGCAACATACTTGTGGGCTTAGAAAAAAAAATGCCTGCATGCATCTCGACTCTAATAATCCCAATGATCAAGAATCTTACATTAAATGTGCCCTTGCCCTAGAGCGTGAATTCGAACCAGGAACAAGTTATTCATATTCTAATATTGGTTATAATCTTATTGGAATAGTTATCAGTCGTTTATCACAGATGTGTGCTGAACAATATCTTCAGCAGCAATTTTTTAATCCTCTTTCAATGAGTCATAGCGGTATAGATATTAAAAGAAATAAATATGCATGGGAAAGTTT
>JAGOVF010000157.1 GCA_018060885.1 Oligoflexales bacterium
AAGTAATTAAAATATTTGGATTTTTAATCAAGATGCACTATCGGAGGCAAACCTCACAATTCAAAATGTTTGGTTTGCTTTTATTTTTTGAGCTTTCTTTCTGACACCGACCTTGAGCCTGTGTATGATAAAGGTCATTCATTTGGAAGCTAAGTCATTAAGTCATTTACTAAATTCAGAGGAGAGAAAAACATGGCAAAAATTTGGAACCTTATTTCTAAAAGTTTCGTTGTCTTAAGCGCTACCTTCTTATTAAGTCACTGTACAACAACTCCTGATGTTGTTGAAAAAGTTGATGACAAGTTAGATGTCAAATCAGAAACTGGCTCGCAAAAAATAGGTGTCAACGACGATGGACAAGCCGTTATTCAGGAAGAAACCGGCGCTGCCGAAGAACTTAAAATGCAGCAATTGATCAACGATGAATTGCGTGCCGACTTAGCCCAAGAACAACATGAAGTGAAGCGCTGCCGCCAAGATTTGTCTGATCCACGCCTAGGTGGAGATGGCGAATACAAAGATATAACTGAATCAGATGAGCTAAAAGAAGCCACAGCCTTAAATGAAAAATTTGGTCTCGATAGCGAAGAAAAAGATTTGAAGTTTGTGAAGCGAGAGCTTTATGTTGAACGACTTAAAAACGAAAGAAAATATGAAACATCCATGCGCAAGGTTATAAAACTCCTCAAGACACAAAAAGAAAAGTGTCACAATGATATGCGCACAGCAAGAACTAAAGCTGGATTACCTGCTGAGCGCTATAAAGCGGATGGTTATTTCGACCAAAGCGGCAATTGGGTTGAAACTCGCAAAGCCGAACAGACTATTGATGACGCATTTGAAATTAAAGCATTAGGCTCTAAACCAAAAGAGTAGAGGATTTTAGTTCATTAATTTTCGATTGCAATCAGTCGAAAAGCTTTTTGATCAAGACTAGTACTCAAACTAGTCTTGATTTTTTTTAATGTTATTAATTTATATTCCGAATGCTCTTCTGCAAAATCACACATTTTTTCGTCATATTTTTTTACATTCAAGGTATCAAATTCTACCTGAAAGCAGCGAGCCAGAATTTTATGATTAGTAATATTGTGCTTAAAATAGCCGATTTCTTTGATTTGCTTAAAATTACCTATATTTTTTAAATATTGGTTGAACTTCTGCTGCGAAAACTCATTTTCAAAATGCACCAGCGGAAATCCAGGCTCCTTTTTCAAGAAGCGTCCACCTCTGCCTGATCTTGTGATCAAAAAACGATTTTTTAATTTTGGAATGACGACCGCAAGCTCGACCTGTTTTTTAACCTGCTTCAATTTAGCCTGCGGAGCTAAATCCTGGGAATTTCTTGTGTATGCAAGGCAGTTATACTGTAATACGCATTTTTCACAAAGCGGCCGACTAGGACGGCAGATTACTTGCCCCAACTCCATAAGTGCTTGATTGAAATCTCCAGGCTGAAAATGCGGAATCACCTGGTCTAAATAATTTTTAAATTCCTTTTTAAGAATCGGAAAGTTTACTGGAATTCTTAGATCAAAAACTCGACAAAGAACTCTTTCGACATTGCCATCTACAACTGCTGCTCTTTGTTGATTACAAATACTTGCCAGTGCAGCGGCAGTGTATGGACCAATACCGGGCAGCTCTCGCCACTGTTTTTCGGTTTGTGGCCATTGAAGTTGGTCTAAATTCTTGTAATTTTGTAGCAAAGCCCGTGCAGCTTCATGCATACGATGAAAGCGCGAATAGTAACCCAGCCCTTTTGCGAGACTGCGAATAAGGGCACTATCAGCTTGGGCGAATACTTCTATGTTTGGTAGTGCCGCGACAAATTTTATGTAAGCAGGAACAACAACTTTTAGTGTTGTTTGCTGAAGCATGATTTCGCTTAACCAAATTCGATAGGGATCTTTGAAAGTGTCCCAGTCTTCTCGCCAAGGATGTTTGATTTTATTTTTCTCATACCAAGGCAGAAGAGCAGAGGAAAGAGCTTGCCGTGGCAAGCTCCTGGAATTTTTAGCGCATAATTCTTGAATTTCTAAATTGCTGATACTAACTTTCGCTGTTATCGACATCTGCTGGTTTTCTTGATGCAGTTTTGCGCGCAGCTTTGCGTGCTGGGCTAGTTGCTGACTTTGCCTTTTTTGCCGTTGATTTTTTGGTAGCCGCTTTTTTGCTAGCAGCTTTTTTCTTCGCTTTTTTCTTCGACGTCAGTCCTTTCACCACGCTATCAACTCGTCTTTTTGCCGCTTTTGCCCCTGGCGCGCGCATAATCATATCTTCAAAACCACCAATATCAACTCCAGCTTTTTTCGCCGTAGTCTTTACTTCTTTTACTAAATTTTTTAGAGCAGGCTCGAGCTTTTTAAGTTTAGACTCAACCAATTTTTCAATCTGCTTTTTTGTTGCGTCTATATTTTTCTTTTGCGTCATTACTTTAATTTTTTTTACTAAATCATTTCCTTCTGTCTCGAACATTTTTTGCAGAACCTTAAACTCTTTTTGCACGCGCTGTACAAAATCTTTCATAAATCTCTCCCAATAAAAAAACAATTATATGCGGCGACCTTTATAAAACTGTACATGAATATCGCACTAAAGCCTATCAAATCCAGCCGGTTTCTTATTTACAAATGCTGTCATGCCCATTTTAGATTCTTCTCTAGAAAAACAATTTGCAAAAGCTGCCGACTCTGAAGAAAGCCCTGCTTCTAAAGTCATCATATAAGCTTCTCTACACAACCTTTTGACTTCTTCAATTGCAGTAGGACCACTTTGCAAAAGCGTGGTTATAATTTTTTCGACTTCTCGATCTAAATTTTCATGTGCCACGACTCGCGAGACTAAACCCAATTGAAAGGCTTCCTGCCCAGAGAGTTGACGATCTTTTCCACAGCATAGTAGATCTAAAGCAACAGGTAGTCCGACTCTTTGTATCAGTCGTTGCGTGCCGCCAAAACCTGGAATGAGTCCTAAAGAAACTTCGGGCAATCCAAATTTTGCTTTTTCTGATGCAACTAAAATATCGCAAGCCATTGCTAGCTCCATACCGCCGCCCAGCGCAAATCCCTGCACCTTTCCGATAACAACCTGAGGCAAAGTTTCTAAGGCTCGCGTAAAGCCCTGGCCTAATCGAGAAAATGCTTGGGCTTGATTTGCACCCATTTCAAGCATTTCCTTAATATCAGCTCCTGCAACAAAGGCCTTATCTCCAGCGCTTTGCAGAACAATAACACGAATGGCATCTGGATCAATCACTTCGAAAATAGCTTCCTGCAATTCAATTAATACAGCTTCATTTAAGGCATTTAATTGCTGCGGGCGATTTATCGTTAAATAGGCAACTGCGCCTTTTTCTTCAAGTGTAATAAATTCAAAATCGAGTTCTTCTTGGTTCATTATATTTCCCTTTAATAAAATGCTTTTTATATTGCGTTGTAGTTGTAGACGCCCCTACCAGATTTCCGACCTAGATAACCAGCCTCGACGTACTTTGCAAGCAAAGGCGATGGACGGTATCTTGGATCAAAAGTCCCATCATAAAGAACACGCATAATGGCAAAACAAGTATCTAAACCAATAAAATCTGCTAAGGTCAGCGGACCCATAGGTTGGTTTGTCCCAAGCTTCATTCCCTTATCTATATCTTCAGCAGTGGCAATATTTTCCATCAAAACGTTGAAGGCTTCATTGATCATCGGCATTAAAATACGATTAACGACGAAACCAGGGTAATCCAAACTTTTTGAAACTTCCTTACCTAAACTTTGTGCCAAATTGACGATGCGTTCCGTCGTTTCTTGACTTGTAGCCATTCCTGAGATCACTTCAACCAACTTCATGAGCGGCACAGGATTCATAAAATGCATACCAATAAATCTATCCGGTCTTTGTGTCCGGGAAGCCAGGCGGGTAATTGGTATTGATGACGTATTGGTCGCAATGATTGAGTTCGGCTTTAATAAACGATCAACTTCTGCAAACAAATCACCCTTTATTTTTTCATTTTCAACGATGGCTTCAATTAATAAGTCAGCCGTCTTTAGGTCTTCTAATTTCGCAGTAAAACTGAGACATGCTAGAGCTTTATTTTTCTGATCTGCTGAAATTTTCTCTTTCTCAACAAATTTATTCAAAGAATTCGAGATAATTTGCTTAGCTTTTTCCAATTGATCTTTATTTTGGTCAAATACCACAACCTGTAAATTCGCCTGTGCACAAACTTGCGCTATACCTGCCCCCATCTGCCCCGCACCGACGACTGCAATTTGTCGAAATCCAGCTACTTCGTTTTGCATATGCCCCCCTCAATTCAGTAGGCTTGCTATATTACGCAGTTTCACCTAAAAAGCAAAGAACGCCGCAAAGGAGTCTATATTTTAGAAGAGCTGCCCTATAATGATCCTTGGACTTGCTTAGCCACGCTAGAAATCAAGCCATTTATTTTTCTATCAGGTGATGAATCTGGCCTTTCAATTATTGCACTTAGTTTTTCCGAACTAAGCTCTTCTGAGGTTTTACATAAACCTCTCAATTTTAAACCTCGCTCCTCAATAGAACATTTTTCTGAGCCTTTTATAGTTGGACTCTTAAACTACGATTATTCTGATATCGCAAATTTCGACTTGAATAATCATTTTAGGCACCGTTTTTGGCGCGTTCAGCAGGGGCTTATTTTTGACAATGCAAAACATCAGCTTTGGGCATTTGACGCATCTAGTTTAGAACAAAAGGAATCTTTAATCGCAGATTTTTTGCCGCAGATGCGTCAAAAAATCAAAAAAATTAAAACCCCATCTGCGGATCAGTCATTGTCTTACAACGCTGGGCATTTAAGCTCCAAGATCAGTAACTCAGCTTATTTAGATTTAGTAAAACAAGTTCAGGAAGATATAAAATCAGGCCGCTATTATCAGCTAAATCTTCTAAGATATTTCGAAAATACGCGGCTGCTATCCTTCGCAGAAAAACTCGCGAGATTGAGGTACTATGGTGCTAGTTATTCGAGCTGGATCTATTTAAGTGACTTAGAAGTTTTGTCTTTTAGCCCCGAACAATTTATTGAAATCGATCCTATAGATGAAAAACACGCACAAATTTCGACCTTTCCGATCAAAGGAAGTATTGCGCGTTCCAACGATCCCGCGAATGATCTAGCCGCAGCTGCAAAGCTGCTCGCCAGCAAAAAAGATTTAGCAGAGCTACATATGATCGTAGATTTAATGCGCAATGATCTGCACAAAATCGCCGTTCGCCATAGTGTTTCAATTGAAAATTCCAACGCACTAAAATCTCTAGCCCACATCCATCATTTGTTTGCGGTCATTCGGGCAAAAATTTTGCCAGATCTAACTCTTCAAAATATTCTAAGCGCTGTTTGCCCAGCAGGTTCTATTAGCGGCGCGCCAAAAATCGAGGTCATGAAAGCAATAAAAGAGTATGAAAACCGACCACGCAATTATTTTATGGGAAATATTTTTTATCAAACTGCTAACGGCAAATTCGACTCTTCAATTCTGATCAGAACTTTAGTCGGCAAAGGCTACCAATCCGATAGCCCCTTAGATTACGCTGCTGGTAGTGGAATAACGATCAATAGCGATGCAGAAACTGAGATGAAGGAAATAGATTTGAAGTGCGCAAGTGTGTTGAGACCTCTTAATGTGTCCAAGAAAGGCGTAGAATAAATTATGATCTTAGATGAATTACAGCCAGTGGCTATTTCTCTACTTATTGGACTTGCGACTGGTATTGAGCGTGAGCGTAATACAGTTGAAGATGAAGGTACGATGGGAGTACGCACCTTCGCACTTATCGCGTTGATGGGAACCGTTGCCGCAATTGCAAATAGTCCGGCATTAACCGTGGGTCTAGCGCTCATAGCTCTCGCTCTCATATCTGTCGGTTATTGGCGCTCGACGTCGCAAGCAGGGTCTCATTGTGACTCGTCGAAAATCGACATTGGCTTAACCACCGAATTTGCTGCTGGACTTGTTTTTGCTCTTGGTTATCTTTCAAATATAAAACCATTATTAGCAGCGACGATCGGCATTATTTTAGTGAGTGTTCTCTTTACTCGCAATAGATTACATACCTTCTCTAGGGAAGTCCTGCGCAACACAGAATTCCGCGCCGTGCTGATATTAGCCATCATCGCTTTTATTATCATACCCTTTATTCCAGATCGCACTATTGACCCATGGAACTTAATCAATCTGCGGCATCTGGCCCAAATAATGGCGATGATTGCGGGTTTAGAATTCGCTGCGTATGCTATTGAACGCTATGCAGGCACAAGAATTGGACTGCTCACAAGCGGATTTTTAGGTGGTATTGCCTCCAGTACCGCTGTTTTTGTAAATATAGCAAAAATGGCCAAAACACGTCCTGAAGCGAAACAAGAATTAATCGGTTCAGGTTTAATGGCATGTTCTGCGACGACCTTTCTTTTTGTGGTGATTTCTTTGGTCACGTCTCCTGATCTGGGACCGACTGTTGCTTTGCCTGCTTCAATCTGTGCATTGACTGCAACGTTGTTAGCTTTACATGTGAGCAAATTTGGCTCGAACTTCACTGATACCACGAAGGAAAGCCAGAATCCTCTAGATTTAAAACGAGCCATAAAACTGGGACTGTTAATTTTTGGACTCATCGTGTTGTCTGCCTTTACCAAACGAATATTAGGCTCCGACGCTTTAACTTTGGTTAGTTTTGTCGGAGGACTGTTTGAATTACAAGGCGTGACCTATGCAAATGCATCATTGCACTCTTCAAACGCATTGACTATCCATGAGGCAACGTCATCCCTACTTATTGCGCTCGTCGCTAGCTTTATTTCCAAAATAGCGCTTTGTTGGATTCTATCATCTTGGAAGTTTGCTATGACAATGACTAGCTATTTGCTTGCTATCATTGGAGCTGGGCTTGCAACTTATTTAGTCATCTTGTACTGATCAGTCACACCAAGGTGTCTGAGTTGGGGGTTTTTTGGGAAAAATAAAAGGCTTGGGCGACATCACTGTCAAAAATGCAGACGGTCAGGGATAGGGACTTCCGAAAGTTTGCTATCATACGGGCAAATATTCTACCCAATCTAACTTTACAAAATATCTTAAGTGCTGTTTGCCCCGCAGGATCTATTAGCGGAGCGCCAAAAATAGAGGTCATGAAGGCAATTAAAGAATATGAGCAAAGGCCACGCAATTATTTTATGGGAAATATTTTCTATCAGACTACTTCAGGGAAATTTGATTCTTCAATCCTGATTAGAACTTTAGTTGGCAAAGGTTATTTAACTAATAGCCCCCTAGAATAGGCCGCTGGAAGTGGAATTACGATTAATAGCGATGCAGAAACTGAGATGAAAGAAATAGAGTTGAAGTGTGCGAGTGTGCTTAAACCACTTAGCAAATAAAAAAATGCTATAACTAGCAACCTCGATATGCACATATTTAATTGATTTTCATAGAGTCTAGAGCTGGGGTCTTGTATTGCCTACCAGCCAGAGGACCGCTCAATTT
>JAGOVF010000158.1 GCA_018060885.1 Oligoflexales bacterium
GGGAGGCTTCTTGGGGCGTAAAGGCGATGGCCATCCCGGAGTTACTACAGTATGGCGAGGTTTACAAAAGCTACATGATCTCGAGCATAATTATTCTATTTTTGAAGAATTTGTGGGTAAAACTTAGCCAAATTTACTGGACAAATTTAATTGAACGGCATAACCCACTATTGAAGGAGTATTGCCGTGATCAAAAAGAAGAGAGTCAGACCCACTTACAGTACCGAATTCAAAGCTGAAGCAGTGGCTAAATGCTTAGAAGTTGGAGCATGTCAAACCAGTAAAGAGCTAGGTATTCCCTACGTAACTTTGAGAAATTGGGTAACGAAAGCTGGGCAAGGCCTAATTTCTGCTGAAGACAAGCCAAGCTACGAGGACTTGGAAAGAGAAAATAACAGGCTCAAGAAAGAGCTCGGCTACGTTAATGAGATCAATAAAGTTTTAAAAAAAAGCACTGCGATATTCTCAAGCGGAGAGATGGGAGGTTTGCGGTGATCGATATAATTAAACATGACACTGCTGCAACTATTCCAATCGATTTTCTATGCTCTCATTTTGGCGTTAGTCGCAGTGGATTTTATAATTGGCAGCGGCGCGATAAAGAGCCCGTCACTTTGGTAAATAAGGAAAAAATCTGCGAAGCGATTCGAGTTATATTTAAAGATAGCAAGAAGACCTATGGTTCCCCAAGAGTATACGATGACTTGAAAGAGCGTGGATTTAAGGTGAGCGAAAACACAGTGGCTAAATACATGCAAGAAATGGGTTTAGATGCTAGGCTAAAGAAAAAATTTCGAGTACAAACTACTGATTCGAATCATTCAAGCCCAATTGCAGACCGACTCTTCAAGATCGAAGATCATCACAATATGCCAAGCGGTCCTGGCGAAGTACTAGCAGGCGATATTACTTATCTCAAGCTGGGAGATAGCTTTCTCTATTTAGCTGTCGTGATTGATATCTACAGCCGAGCTGTCGTAGGTTGGTCAATGCAAAGAAGCCTACATACAAAGCTTGTTCTAGATGCCTTGGCTGCTGCAATGTCGAAAGTCGGACCAGATGCGGAAATCATATTTCATTCAGACCGGGGCAGTCAGTATGCTAGCGAAACCTACCGAAGTTTTTGTGATGCAAGTGGAGTTATGCCAAGTATGTCACGACGTGGGAACTGTTATGATAATGCCTTCGTCGAATCCTGGTTTGGCGGCTTTAAAAAAGAGTGGCTATACAGACATAGCTACAGCACTGAGAAGGAGCTTAGAGCAATTGTTTTTGAGTATATCGAGGTTTGGTACAACAGAAAAAGAAAGCACTCAGCATTGGGCTACAGAAGTCCTATGAAGTTCTTGGAAAATCAAGCCGTTCAATAGAAGCTGTCCATTTTTTTTGGGGAATTCCAATGGCTGGTTCCGCGTTGCCCATAAAAATGTCGTAGGTTATGCCTTCGCGCAGTGGTTGCGATTTGAGTACGGAAGTTATTTACGCTGCGGTGCGACACCTCCGCCGCCCACTATAATTGATATCATTCCTCCACCTCCTGGTTCTAATCCACCACCTCCAGTTGATAAACCAGCTAAGCCGCTTCCGGCAAGCTGTGGTAGTGAGCATGGTTCATGGGGAACTGCCTTCGCTTTTGGGCCGTCAGGTGAGAATTTTTTTACATCAGATATTAACTCTCTAAAGAGCTGGGATTTACAAGAAAATTTGCCTAACCACCGCCCAGCGGATCGTAAGAAAATTGTTTTGAATTTCAATCAGGGTCAGACAGTAGCTGCTCAATTTGATCCAAGCCAGCCTTACCATGCTACCTTTACAACTGTGATGCCGATGAGTGGAAAATACCGCATTACCGTTGGTTTAGAAGGAAAGGCACGGGTTAATTTAAGCTTTTACGACAACAATCTGACTTTTAAAGACAGACGTTTTAGCATCAACAACAAAAACGAAAATAATTTTACTTGGATTAAAAGAACCGGCGCAGAAGCTTTCGAAGTCGAAGATCCAAAATGCTTTGTTGTAGTTGCGAAGTATGAAGACTTTCAGCCAAATCCAAATGATCCGAACAAGACTAATTTGATCGTTGAAGTTGAAAAAGAAGACTAGTCTTTAAATTCATTTTTATATCGCCACTCGGAAACGGGTGGTTTTTTGTATTTTTTGACTGACAACTGCCACCATCAACAGATTTTTAAGTTGACAAGCTCGATGTTATGTAATACGACGGCAGTCGGTGGAATTAATTGAGGAGACAGTTTATGAAATCAACTAACGCGCTTTTTTTTCGTGTTTTATTTGTTCTACTCCAAGTTCAAATTCTTATCTTGATACAAAATACAGCAATTTTTGCAATGGATGATGCCGGTGAAGTTGGGGGTGGCAAAGGGAAAATAGAATCGAAACAAGATTACTATCTTATACCACCTTGTATAGTTAATATTCAACTCAAAGACGATGTCGTCGTTTCATATACTGATGAAGTTGAACATGAACTTGAAAAATCTGGTTATATTGATTGGCAAGGTTTGCTCTTACAATTTCCAGGGATTGATATGAAACGTACTTTTGACATAGAAGATGAGGAAATAACGAGTGGATACATACTTACGGAATTGGGGAGATTTTTCCAAATTTATTGCGATAAAGAAACAACAGATGTTTTCGCTTTGGCAGATGCGTTGAGGGTAAATCTTCATTTCGAGGCTGTTTATGTTCAGTCTCCACCGGCACCCCCTCCCTAGCTGGTAAATATGTAAAAACTATTTATTGATCAAAAACTGATTAGCTTCTTAAATTACTTGTTGCCAGTCTCAAAAACAACTAATCTGAGCAGGGTAAAAGCATCTAAATATTTTTAATTACAGATAGTTATTGGTCGAATATTCTTTCTCCAAGAAGTAACAATATTTTTTGGAGATGACCATGGAAGGCCCTCGTTCTTTAATAGACCATTTCTCTTCAGTGGATGACCCGCGCGTTAATCGAACCAAAAAACATCAGCTTATCGAAATCATTGTGATGGTGATTATTGCCATCCTTTGTGGTGCAGAGGATTGGGACGATATTGTTCTTATTTGCGAAGGCAAGATCGAGTGGCTCCGTAAGTTTTTGATTCTAGAAAATGGAATCCCCTCTGCAGACACATTCAAACGTGTTTTTGCAAGAATTACACCACAGCAATTTGAAGATAGTTTTGTTTCTTGGACACAGTCGGTGGCAGAAATATGCAAGGGTGAAATTATTGCAATTGATGGCAAACGCCTCAGAAGATCGCATGATAATGCTAATGGTAAGAATGCAATTCATATGGTTTCAGCATGGGCACATGATGCAGGGCTTGTTCTAGGTCAAGTAAAAGTAGACGACAAATCAAATGAAATAACCGCAATACCTAAACTTTTGGATGCACTCGACATTGCTGGCTGCATTGTAAAATTTTTCCAGCAGATTTGGTGCGAGATCTTCGAGAGTGGCCAGGGCTAAAAACCATTGCAATGGTGGAATCAAGAACTGAAAGCAAAGGTAAAATCACCTCTGAGCGTCGCTACTACATTACAAGTATCGCATCGAATGTGGAAAAGATTGCTCGAGCAATTCGAGGTCACTGGAGCGTGGAGAACTGTTTGCATTGGGTGCTAGATGTGCAAATGGGAGAGGATTTATCCCGTATCAGAACTGGTAATGCTGCAGAAAATATTGCGCGGCTTCGGCGGCTAAGCATCAATATGCTTAAACAGCATGAGCCCCGCAAAAAACGAACCAGCATACAAAAAAAGAGAATGTCTTGTATTTTATCCAACGATTACTTGATGAAGGTCTTGAGAGGGGCGGATTAAGATGCTTTTACCCTGCACCATCCACAGATTAAGTTGACAAGCTCGATGTAATGTAATACGACGGAAGCCGGTGGAATTAATTGAGGAGACAGTTTATGAAATCAACTAACGCACTTTTTTTTCGTGTTTTATTTGTACTACTCCAAGTTCAAACTCTTGTTTTGATACATGATACAACAATTTTTGCAATGGATGATGTCGGTGAAGTCGGGGGTGGCAAAGGAAAAAAGACGATACCAGACTACTTTTTTATACCACTTATACAACCTTGTATAGTTAATATTCAACTCAAAGACGATGTCGTCGTTTCATATACTGATGAAGTTGAACATGAACTTGAAAAATCTGGTTATATTGATTGGCAAGGTTTGCTCTTACAATTTCCAGGGATTGATATGAAACGTACTTTTGACATAGAAGATGAGGAAATAACGAGTGGATACATACTTACGGAATTGGGGAGATTTTTCCAAATTTATTGCGATAAAGAAACAACAGATGTTTTCGCTTTGGCAGATGCGTTGAGGGTAAATCTTCATTTCGAGGCTGTTTATGTTCAGTCTCCACCGGCACCCCCTCCCTAGCTGGTAAATATGTAAAAACTATTTATTGATCAAAAACTGATTAGCTTCTTAAATTACTTGTTGCCAGTCTCAAAAACAACTAATCTGAGAATATGAAAAACATCGCCATCTATTACCGGGTTTCGACTGAAAAACAAGATCTCGCTAGCCAGCAAGGCACTATTGAAAAGTGGCTAGAAGACTTGCCGCTTGATAAACGCCCAAAAAGTGTACAAATCTTCCAGGACGAGGGCTTTTCCGGCAAAAACTTCAATCGGCCTCAGTTTAAAAACATGATGGAAGTTGCTTACGCAAAAAAAATTGATACCATCGTGGTTTATAAGCTCGACCGTTTCAGCCGTAATGCCTCTGATGCTATCAGAACTATCCTCGGTCTCGATGAAGTTGGCGTGGCTTTTATTTCCGTTACCCAGCCAGTTCTCAATCTAGGCCATGAAAATCCTTTTCGCCGTACCATGCTTTCAGCTTTTGCCGAGATAGCAGAAATCGAACGCGAAACCATCGTGGCACGTGTAAAATCCGGTCTCGACGCAGCTCGTAAACGCGGAGTAAAGCTGGGTCCGCCCGTGCGCATTGATTTAGAAAAAGAGCAAGAGGTTGAATGCCTGCGCCGAGAAGGTTTGTCGCTGCGTAAAATCGCCGAGCAAGCAGATCTCAGCTTGGGTGCTGTGCATAAAATAATCAAAAGCTCAGAGCAAACTGCTAAAAGAAATCACCCTGCCACAGCAGACGGGTAAATTGAAGGTAGACTTCCCTGGCTGACGTTGTCCCCATAGAAAAAAACTTTCAATATTTTCATATGGTAACACTAGTTTTCGCAAAATCTTCATTTTTAAATTTCCAGAAATTTAAAAACTTAATCTTTAAATATAAGTGTAGCCGCTGAGCGCAAATAAAGTAATATTTAGCGCATTATGAAAAAAAATCCGACCTCCTTTATCCATCGTAAAAAAGTTGTACTGCCAGCGGGAAATTTTCCTCTTGTCAGCCCGATTTACCAAAGCGCAAAATTTAGCGAAACGCATTTGCGGGCAATGGAAGAAAACTTCGCCAATCCCGATGAGCTGCATTTTGTTTATTCACGCATTGCAAATCCTACGGTGCGCGAGTTGGAGCTTAATCTTGCACATCTGCAAGGCGCAGAAGATGGCTTGGCCTTTTCAAGCGGCATGGCTGCTATAAGCTGCACACTGCTTGGACTTTTAAGCCCTGGTGATGAGCTTTTGATGTTTGCGCATTCCTATGTCACGGCTCGGCAGCTTGCAAAGGGACTGCTTAGTCGAATGCATATTAAAACGCATTTATTAGCTTTAGATGATTGGGCTGCAATAGAAAAGGTTTTGGCAAGTCCTAACTGCCGCGTCTGTTTATTTGAATCGCCGACGAACCCGATGCTGCGCGTGCCCGATTTAAACCGGCTACTTGAACTTTGCAAAAAGCATAAAGTAATATCCATACTTGATAATACTTTTGCCGGTATAGATGCTCACAGTGATTTTCTTATCGATCTTTATGTTCATAGTCTCACCAAGTTCGTCTCTGGCCATAGCGATGTTATGGGTGGAGCTGTACTAGGGTCGAAGAAAAAGATTCAACAGCTGCGAGAGAACCAAATTCTCTTAGGCGCAACCCTTGACCCCCATGCGGCCTATCTACTATTGCGCGGCCTGGATACCTATCGCTTGCGCCGCGACAAGGCCTGCGAAAATGCTTTGTTGTTAGCGCAGTTTCTCGAAAAACAGAAAGATATCAATAAAGTTTATTATCCTGGTTTGCCTTCGCATCCAGAGTTTTTACTTGCAGAGAAGCAGGAAGATGATTTTGGGACTGTGGTGACGGTAAAATTCCGTGAGAAGTTTGATCTTTATAAATTTTGTGACAGCTTAAAATATTTCAAAGTGACAGCCAGTCTCGGTTCCACAAAATCTCTGGTTGCACCTTTAGAACTCTTTTATGCTCGACAATTAGATGATAAACAGCGAAAAGACTGTGACTTGCTGGGCCCCGGGCTTCGAATCTCTGTGGGTATAGAAGATATTGAGGACTTGAAAAATGATTTTTTGTTGGCACTTAAATGATAATTGGAATCGAAAAGCAAAAGGGAAAGAATTTATGAAAAAAGTTAAATTATTAGAAGTCGGTTTAATGTTTTTGGTTATAAGCGCCTGTGGAACTCATTCATCTAATTCTACTGGTTCAAATCAAGAAGCAAATTTTGTCAGTGTTTGTGAACGCAATCCAGTTGTTCAAATTGAATTATTGAGACAGTCAGGAACGGAAGATTGTGCTAGTGTCACGGCAGCTCACCTTGAGAAAATTTTAGAGCTTCATTTGGAAAAAAGAAATATTGAGGAGATAAAATCTGGTGATTTAAACGGACTGTCTAACTTGCAGGTCCTGAGACTATACGCAAACAATCTAAAGCGAATAGACTCCTCTACTTTTGAAGGTCTCACAAATTTACAAAATTTAGATCTATCCAGTAACGAAATAAAAGACTTGGCACCTGATGCTTTTGCGGGATTAAGTAATCTAAACTATATTGATTTAGGTTTTAATCAGCTGGAAACTCTAGATAAGAATATTTTTAAAGGTCTTAATAGTCTTATCGGTCTAATTTTTTCATATAATAAAATAAGTCATCTCGATCCTGATATTTTTCGCGAACTTAGCAATCTAAAATATATAGTTATTAATAATAATTTAATTTCTAAACTAGACCCGAATATTTTTCAGGGAAATCTTAATCTCTTTTCTATTGATTTGTATGACAACCAATTGACTGAAATCGACCCAGCAACTTTTAGGAACCTAAGCGAGCTAGGAATTTTAGACCTCTCTGGCAACAAATTAACGAGCATCGATGTCAATCTATTCAAAGATCTGACGGATCTTAAAGACCTCTATCTTGGAAGGAACCAGATTAAAAAGATTGATGCTAAGACCTTCGATCATCTTCAGCTTTATTGGTTGCAAGTTGATAAAAAAAGCATTGATATGTTAGTTATGGTACGCTTTCTTGGTCTTGGAGTCTTGTTGGATACGATTGTTTGATAAATAAATGAAGCTGCTTTTTTCCCCAATTTACCGACTGCATTG
>JAGOVF010000159.1 GCA_018060885.1 Oligoflexales bacterium
GCGTAGTACTATGCGACATCTATTCTGAAAATTTCCGGTTCAAATCTGACTACCTATACTTAATAGAATTAATTGCAGCTACTACTCTATTATTTTATTTATTTTATAACTCCTTTTAAAAAATACTGCGATAATTCCTAAAAGCAAATTTAACTAAAAATTAAATAACAAAATTAGAAAGCCATGGAGTGGGTTTTGAATAAAAGTACAATATTCTATTGCAGAATTAAGTTTGCTATCTTGATAAAGTTGCATCTGTTTTTAATTGGAAGTTCATGTGGCTACCATGAGATCGATATCTCATCTCAATCATCAAAATCTAATCTAGAAGAAGCGCAAGACTTGTTTATCGTGAGTAGTGGTTTTGCTTCGTGTCCTAATGGTAGAAGTCCACTTGGAACACACTTCTATAAGAAGTTCTACCAAGCTTTTGCACCTGCAATAAATACAAATGTCATAAGAAGCGATGCAAAAATAGTCCTGTCTTGTTTCACAAAAAGTTTACCTACTCTTTCTTACTTACTCACAGAGCTAGGGGCTCTTAACGGCGGAGATTCGGTAGCTGTCCCTCCAGATGCTATCGTCGCTAGCAATGCAAGCGTGAATGAATTTCTCAATTTTTTAGCGAGTTTTTATACAAACAATCAAAATATTAAAAATGTATATATCATCGGCCACTCCTGGGGCGGAGCTTTGGCTTTGCGCAGTATTGAGAAGATTTTTTCTTCGAATGTAATTTCAGTACTTAAAGTAGTATTTACCTTAGATCCAATTGAAGTTGGAAAAGTTTGGCCTCCAAGCAAGAGTGAGTCGGGCAATAGCGGACGCTTTCTTTCTTCAGCAATTTGGCACAACTATTATGGTAACGCAAAGCTCCTCATTCGTTCTCGCGCTTATACATACGAAAATCCTTATGATGGAGTTGCGGCAGACAATAGCGAAAAAGATCAAAAACTTCCTTTGAATCATCAACAAATTGAGCGACATCTTCCTCTATTTGAAGAATTCAAGAGTCAAATTGTAATTTCAAATCGGGAATAAGAATAATAAATTAGATTTAATTGTGAATATGTTTTGAATTTCTAGTAGATTTCTTCATCAGAGTTGCATGTAAAATTATTTATTTTTTCGGAGGGGGCAAATGCAGTCCCCAGGTATGGACCTTTTATTTAAGCTCTCTCAAAAGACATCAATACTTTGAAAAATTGCATGATTTCAAATATTTACAACTATATGCAGGGGTTGTTGCATAAATCAAACTCATGATGGGGCTGGCTTTGGCACTTTCTCTGATTTTATGTTTTTTTATAATGACGCTGGGGTAACGTAACTTGTTGCTAAAGAGGGCATCGAGTGTTGTTGGGGGACTTCTTGTGCAGACCTGGAAGATTAATTCTCAGATTCCTGAGCTCGTATTATTTGCTGCATAACAGAAACTTTGAGCACTGCTTTGCTTTTTGATGCTGTCTTTTGAGGAAGGCCAAGAAGACTATTCTGAGTGGGGAGTACTCACGCCGAGCAAGTCCAAAGAACTCATGTCTGAAACAATTACTGCAGTGGTATTACCGGGCTTTAAGAAATTTGGCATTGATATAACTCTTTAGTCTTTGGTGGCTAAGCGCTATAATATAGCCTCTAAATAAGGAGGCTTTACTTTTGCGCAAAATCCGGCTGCTGATGTATGTATCTCTCGACGGCTTTGTCGGGGGGCCAAATAGCGAGATGGATTGGAATATCCGCGACGGTGAAATTTTTTGTGATGTAAAGTAACTATTTAGGTTGGTTTATGACACTCATTCCTTCTCACAATAAAATTCTGAAGATTGGCTCCATCGAGGCGAGGGGTTGGCTTCAATGCCAGTTGCAATTACTTGCGGAGAATAACACCGGCATACTAGATGAAATTTGGCCAGATATAAAAGACAGTGCTTGGATAGGCGGCAAGGGCGAGGGTTGGGAAAGAGCACCTTACTGGCTCGATGGTTTGGTTCCGTTGGCTTATGCATTAAACGATAGAACTTTAAAACAAAAAGTTAAAAAATGGATGGACTACATATTTGACCAGCAGAGCGCAGATGCGTGGCTGGGACCCATAAAAGACTACGCTTATGGTGAGAAGTACAAAGCCTACGATCCTTGGCCCGTTTTTGTGTTTTTAAAAGCGGCACTGCAATATGCACAGGTTGAAGATGATGAGCGAACAGTTGCGGCAGCATTAAAGTTTGTTAAAGCTCTGCATGATAAAATTTTAAATGAGTGCCCTCTTTTTGATTGGGGAAAATCACGATGGCCAGATCTTTTAATAAGCATCTATGAGCTATATGAAATATCTGGTGAAGCTTGGTTGCTAGATCTCGCCCAAAAAATAAAACAACAAGGCTATGATTGGTGTGGGCATTTTTCCGATTTTAAATTTAAAGAAAAAGTAACGGATACTTTTGGTCAATTAACTCATGTGGTCAATAGCGCTATGGCGGTAAAACAAGGAGTGCTGTGGTATCGAATTTCTGGAAAAGAAGTAGATCGAAGTTCTATACTACAAATGTTGGAAACACTAGATACCTATCATGGACAAGTCACAGGTGTGTTTAGCGGCGATGAGCATTACGCTGGTAGAAGCCCTTCTCAAGGAACAGAGACTTGTGCCGTTGTTGAGCTGATGTATTCGTTAGAAAAAGCATTAGAAATCCTTCCTGATGAGCAGCTTGCGGAAAGATTGGAGCGTATAGCGTTCAATGCCTTACCTGCCTGCCTCTCTGAAGATCTGCGTTGGCATCAATATGATCAGCAGGTTAATCAAGTTCAATGTACGATCGAAAATAACAACATCTATACAAACAACGATCCTGATGCCAATTGTTTTGGTTTGGAGCCGAATTTTGGCTGTTGTACGGCAAATCTACATCAAGGCTGGCCTAAATTTGTCGCGCAACTTTGGCGAAAAACCACTGACGAAGGCCTCATCTGTTTTAGTTTTGCTCCATGTGTCGTCAATACAAATATTGGATCTAGCAAGGTGCAGATAGAGGTAAAGGGACAGTACCCCTTTTCTGATCAAGTGCAAATTGTCATTCGAGTCGATAAGCCATGCGCATTTCCAATTTACCTGCGAATGCCAGAATGGATGCAAAAAAAATCGATAGTATTAAACTCTAAGCAAAACATCGAAGTTGTTCCAGGAAAGGTCTTTAGGCTTTTTCAATCCTGGAATGCCGAGCAGACTATAGATATCGACCTAAGTGCAGAATGTAAGATGCTTGCTGGATATAACAACACAGGTTCTATCAGGCGCGCTTCGCTCGTGTTTTCTTTGCCGATAGCTTGCGAATGGAAAAAAGTTGAATCAAAACGCTCCGAGCCTTTGTTTGAATTAATACCAAAATCATATTGGCAATATGCTTTGGCAAGTCATAACAGTGATTTTTCTGTAACCAGAAATGATATGCAAGAAACGAAACAAGTATTTTCGATCGAAAATTGCCCTTTATCTATCACAATGCCCTTGGCGAAAATAAAGAATTGGCAAATTGAAAGAGGGGCAGCAGCAACGCCACCAGAAAAACCAGAGCTGCTTGGTGAGTTTGAAAAAGTAAAGCTGTTGCCCTATGGAGCAAGCAAACTGCGAGTCACAGAGTTTCCGAGGATTTGAAAAGTGGAGAAGCTTGCGCTAGAGGCGATTTTTTTTAGAGAATTTTATAAGAAGCCTAGTCATTTTCTATCCGTCCCAGGACGGATCAATCTTATTGGAGAGCATACAGATTATAACGGTGGGCTAGTGTTGCCTGTTGCAATAGATTTAACTTTAAATGCTGCGCTGAAAAGCCATACCGACGATACGGTCATTGTATATTCCGATGACATGCAGGAGAGAAAAGAATTTAAAATTGGAAATATTGATCGAGCCAGTGTGGCTCAAACGGTCGCTTATGAAAAATATATTAAAAGCTGCCTATTTTATTTAAAAGAAAAACTAAATTGCCAATTAGGATATTCGATTGCATTTAAAAGTAACATTCCAATGGGTGCGGGATTGTCCTCTTCAGCAGCTTTTATATTAGCAAATTTAACTGCCGGCCTTATAGCCAATAACAAGGCCATTAACAGAGAACTTTTGCCATTTTTTGTACAAGAAATTGAAAACGACTTTATGGGGCTTTCCTCAGGAATTATGGATCCTTTAATTATTTGTTTAGCAAAGAAAAATCATGCGCTTTATTATGATTGCGACAGTCGCCTTAAGAACTATATCGAATTGCCCAAAGAGTTGGGTTTAATTGTCATAGATACATTAACTAAACGCAGCTTGACGCATAGCGCATATAATCAAAGACATGCTGAATGTATGCGAGCTGCAGAAGAAGTGGGCGTAAAAAACCTAAGTCAATTGACTTACCCTAAACTTGTTGGCTTAAAAAATAATTTTTCTACAGAGGTACTTTACAATAGAGCGCTGCACCTTGTTCAGGAAAATGCTCGTGTCAGGCAGTCTTTAAAAGAGTTAGCTAACGGGAATATTGCCGCTTTTGGAGCGCTCATAACTGAAAGCCATGCGAGTTTAAGAGACTTATTTGAAGTGAGCTCTGTGGAATTAAACCATGCCGTTGCCACAGTTATGCGATCAAAATATTGCTTAGGAGCTAGAATGATGGGGGCCGGCTTTGCCGGCTGTGTTATGGCAGTTTGTAATCGAAATCAATTAGAAAATTTACAGCATGAGACACAGAAAGCCTTTAATGCTCAGGGCAAAGCGCCTAAATTATACGCTGTAGAAGCGAGGTCTGGCTTTGAATTCTCTAATCTTCGCTAACTGCAATATGTGAAAGCCAAATTGAGTAGGGCTTATATCCATTCGGATCAAATTCAAATCTCACTTTATAGATTTTTTCAGGAGTGCTTCCTTCATCTATGTTCCACCCATCTCCTCCTGCCAAGGGGATTTTAAAAAAACTCCATTCGTCAGCGAGGGTGGGCAACAAAGGGAAGTTCGGCTTATAACGCGTTAAACCGTTTTTCGATAAAACTTCCACAATGGGATGTGATTGTCTATCTTGCCAGTCAAAATAATTTGGATTTTCTGCCATTAAGAAGAAACTTAAGAAGCGGCTGTTTACATCTTTATTTACAATAGGAACTTCAACGGTGAATCTTTCGAAAAAGTTAATATCTGTTCGTAATGCAGAAATTTCTTTAAACGTCTCATTGTGATTAGAATATTGGCACGTCTCTTTTACTTGCTTTAAAGGTTCTAAAGTATAGCACTTGAATAACGGATTTAATAAATATGGTTTATTGGAGTTTTCAGGTAAAATATGAATTCGTAAACTTGTGAAATCAACTTGCAGCCCATTATCTACAAAGACGTTGACGTCAAAAATTCCCGGCTCATTAAAAGTATATGCAAGTGTATTTAATGAAGGGCTGCGCTCAACTAACAAAAAGTCGGTTTTTTGATCTTTTTTAAGAAAAGTTGTTTCGCCACTTTGTATTTGCCAGGAATAAAATTTGTCGCCGCTCAGTGTCGTATCGACTATAAATTCTGCAGACTCGCCTGCGGTAAAAGCTAGGGCCTCGCTCTTGATACTGCTAACAGGTTCTTCTGCTAAAGGGATCAAAGGCTGGTCAGTCGTTTCCGTTGAATTGGCGAGTTCAATAATGTGGGCAGATTTTTTGTCTTTGGCGATCCTTATCTTGCTTTGTTCGGAATAATTTTTGCCAATAAAGACTCCGCGAGCACCTGTCAAATGGATATCAACGGCCAAATTGTTTGCGAACTTATTGTTTTGAATGATGATATGACTGGTATTGACATAACGACTTATGTCAGGGCTTCGCAATCTGTGCCAAGCTTGCAGTTGGTATCCAGATAATAAGATTCCAGCTCGGCCGTTGTCTTGGATAATGTTTTCTTCTATTTTATAGCGTCGATTTTCTAAAATTTGCGATGAAATTCCATCGACTAAGTTGCCAACGATTCTGTTATTCTTTAAAACAACATCATCAGATCCGCCGAGCCAAAATCCATAGTGGCTAAAAGACACATCATTGTTAATGTAGACATTTTGATCGCACCAACTTTCTATTGCATTATGAGGGCTGTAGGACGTTTTGTTATTTACAAAAGTATTGTGGCTTGGACAGTTTCCGATAATACGACGGATAAAAATTCCGTCTCCGCCAAATTCAAAGTCATTTCCCTCAAAAAGATTAAACTTAGAACCTGCATCGACAATGACCCCAGAAGAATCTTTAGTATCAATGATGTACCAGGTCTTTTCTTTTTGTGGGCGCAGTCTATCATGCATAAGGTAATCGTGGATTGCGCTTCTATCTAAGGTTTTAGGTTCTTTTGCTTTTGCGAAAAACTTATCAAATTGTTGGAGATCAATTCCACGGACACCCCAGGAAAAATCATTGTTTCTAATTACGTTATTATGAGATTCGACAAGAGTAATTCCTGTATTTGAACAGTGATGCCCTTCGTTGTTTTCTACCATCACAGATTCTACTTTGCGAAAGTCTATGCCGTTCCAATTAAAAGCCAGACGAGTATTTTTAATTTCACCTTGGGATACAGAACTGAAGCGTATACCTCCACCTTGCACACTATCTTGAACCCAGCCTAGTTCCATATCGTAAAAATTATTTGAAAAATCTCCACCTATGACCTTTATATTTTCTGAGTCTTGTGCGATTAATCCAAATCTAAAGCCTTTAGCTGCACAATTTTTGATTAAAATATTTTTACTGTTTTTGATTAAAAAACCCGCGCTTGGTTCTTTAGTAGTTCCTAATGACTGTTCGCCAAGTAATAAAAATCCTTCTTCGCAAGATATTGTCAGGTTTTCTTGGTTTGTAATTGTAACGACGGCAGAACTATTTTTAAGTTTTTTTGTGACGTATTCTTCGGGACAAAAATTAGTATTTTCTTTGATAATTTTTAGACCGTCTAACTTGCTACAAGATATTTTTTTAGATTTTTTACCTTCGACTGTGGGTGCTGCAAATATGACTGCGCTTGTCGTTGCAAATGAGTGTAAAATGATCGCCAATACCGCTGCGAAAAAAATCGAACTTAAAGAATTCATTTTCTGTCCTCAATTAGCTTATTAAACGTTAATCAAAAAGGAGAAGGGAATGATCAACAATTTTCCCGTATTATATAAAATCTCTGACTTTGCAATATTTATGTTGGAGAGCTAGTAAAAGCAGATGCTTACATCTATAGTTATAGTGAATTTCAGCACAGCAAATTGACAAATGTTTCTTTCGAATATCCAGCTAGTTAATATTTAAAGGTATACCAACGAAAAATATTTATTTAGGGATACTCGTTACAAGCACTTCAAATCCAGAGTTGAATTTTTGAGATATAACTAAATTTAGTGGATGAAGATTGGAAGAGCGGCGTATAATTCCGGTCAAGGAAAGACCAATTTCATTGACTTTTTTTGGAGGTATACGCCATGTCAAACTCTATCCGATCAGTTGTAT
>JAGOVF010000160.1 GCA_018060885.1 Oligoflexales bacterium
CACTTTTGACCAACAGGAGGGAACGTTTCATGTAGCAAACTCTAATCAAATTAAATAGTAGTAAGCCAAAGTTAAACTGTCACCCATGTCTCCGGTAAAAAATGTAACCTATGTATTGGCTTGCACACAATCAACTTTATTAACCTATGTATTGGCTTGCACATGCACAGCACAGGGCGTGTCATTCGAGATATCGAAAAAAAGTGTACAGCACCGGATGAAAAGCTTCAAAACAAACTAATATTAGCTTGTCGAATTTGGAAACAGCAAAAAGAGAGCAAGGGTAAAATTTACAGCATTTATGAGCCGAGCGTGCATGGAAGACCTTATGACGGTCATAATTTTAATGGTGCGATGGACCAAGTAAAAAAATTAGTCGGAAATATGGCTAAGCTAATAGCGGCCATTTTTTTGCCAAATTTTATATCTCATTTTTTACAAAAGTTTGTCTAAAAATTCAGGTTAGAAAACCCACTCTTTTTAGAAAAGTGGGTTAAGCAAGTCGACTAGCTAATGATTATCTTTCATTTTTTATAGACATCTTTTCGGTGTCCTATTTTTAAAATCAAAATTCTCAATATATCGTTTTCTATTTCATAGATCACTCGGCAATTTCCTTGCCGAACTCGATACGTATAATCTTCTCCAGAGAGCTTTCTACATCCGTCAGGATATGGATTTATTGCCAATGATTGAATGAGAGTTAAAATTTTTTTTATATCATTGGCAGGAAGCGATTTAAGGTTCTTAATGACACTCGTTGCCAAGTGAATTTCATAATTTCCCACTTAACTTAAGCTCCGCTATGATATCACTTAGTGAAATAAACTCTTCTTTTCTGAGTTTCCTCAGGTCTTCTTTATCCTCAAGTTCTTCTAATTTATCCATGATCGCCTCTTGAACAAAATGACCAATTTTAATGCCTCGAGCATTGCACAATGCATCGAGCGCATCTTTCACTTCGGCATCGAGTTTCGTGGCTAATTGTTTTTGGGTCATACTTCTCTCCAGCAATTAATCTATTTTTTTCTAGATAAAAATAGATTATCGGTCTTGTTTCTACAAAATAAACGTTTTATCTGTATTCTATTTAGAGTTATCCATCTATCTAATTTTACTTAGAAAAATAGCTGCCACATTTCGAGAAGCCTCAACAATCCACAGAGTTGTTAAAGTAGACGTGAGAGTAAAATATTAAAAGTACTTGTTCGTTTGGTAGCTCAAAATTTGAAGAAATCAATGAATTTTTGACGAGAACAGCCCGCTCTGTAACGACGTGATGGCTAGATCGCTCCCCAAAATGGCAGACATTACTCAGGCTATACTAGAAGTCAATAATCACCGAGCGCTGATTCTACTTGTGCCAAGAAAAATGGATACCTAGATTTTGCCAACAAAACTAAAGCTGCAAAGTCCACTGCGATAATACAGAATGCGACTGACGTTTTAAAAATCTTAGGAAACTGATTTCTTGATTGATTAGTTCTAAAACAGCTGCTTTCGCTGCAATCTATTGCGATTTTCGTCTTTGACTTTGGACAGCAAAACACCAAGATTTTCTAAAATGCTACTTTTTCAGATGGTCTACTAAGCTGGACAGGTGGTTAAAAAGGCAAAGTCTTTGATCATCCGCTTGAATTCACTTCATTACTAGGAGGTGACGTACTGGTTACAAAACCTAAAATTGAAGTTTGGCTATGGCTAGCAGTGCCTCAGAACTGCCACCGATCTTTGACAACTGAATACTATACCAACTTAGCTATGGCCCCGAATGGACGGAGCGGCACCCGTATGTCCAAATTCCGGACTTAAGTGTCGATAGCGGGAATTAAGCGCCTGATCCGCAAAAAAAGGATGCTTAAGGGGAGGATAGCGCATGAAAAAAAACGCACCGATGCTTTCTTGCAACTCGATGCGCTAAAAAAATTAGCAACTCGCGTTAACGAAAAAAAATAAAAAAGAAACGTGAGGATTTAAGATTTTTAGGCGCTTAGTGAGATTCGATTAAATAGGGGGCCTAACCTAAAAGGCGGAATTAATCATGTTTGCGCTTTTTTGCAAACTAAAAAATGGCGTCCCCAGGGGGATTCGAACCCCCGTCGCCGCCGTGAAAGGGCGGTGTCCTGGGCCAGGCTAGACGATAGGGACTAACGCAAGGAAACAGATTACCAGAAACTCTTTACGAGAACTCTAAAATAAGTGAGCCCAGGTGGACTCGAACCACCGACCCGTACATTAAAAGTGTACTGCTCTACCAACTGAGCTATAGGCCCACATGGTGAAGTACTAATTTTTCTAAAGCTGCCAGTACTTCGGAAGGGCTTTTTTACACATATTGAATAGAGGCGTCAACCTAATTGTTATTGATTTTCAAATGAAGTGAAATGCAATTAAGGTCCATTTTCTTAAGCCTAATTTTTTCACTTGAGCTTAACTCCTGCGCAGTGCTAGATTAGCCGCGATTTGAACTTGCAGATTAATTTTTAATGCCAAAATAGAGAGCAACCTTATGACGGTTATAAAAAGAACAGCGAAAAACTCGAGCTCAGATTTGGTCACTGCACTTGGTACATTTATCGAGTTTCTTAGAGATATGGGCGAAAATGATGCAGCTGATGATTTAGAAGAAGCTATGGGGAGCTTGGAAGAAGAAGATGTGCAAAGCGCCGACTATAGGCAAGCGCTAGAAACAATCATTGATGCCTTTGAAGGTGACCATGAACTTGCCGCCTACACTTTTCATCGTGATACGTCTGAATGGACAGAAAAAGAAGAGTTGGCACAAATTAGCTCTCGCGTGCTTTCTTTAGCCAAACGCCTGCTAAAGTAGTTATTTTATTGAAATTACTTGTTTTTCTGTGTTAGCTTTGAGCTGACTATTCTTACTGTTTGGCTTTAAGGTGGATTGAGGTATTGAGCCCATTGCGTCACTGGTCGGCTTTGGGATATAATAAGATAACCTGAGCTAGTTGTGATCTTTATAAGAAGAAATTTAAGAATATCTCTGAAAGCATTATATTTTTTTGAGAGTTCGTCTCTAACATAGAAATTTGAGACGTTTAATATTGCCGAGAGCAGTGCTCTTTAGCGGTTCGAGTAGTTTTTGTAGG
Organism: Oligoflexales bacterium; assembly: GCA_018060885.1. Taxonomy (GTDB): domain Bacteria; phylum Bdellovibrionota_B; class Oligoflexia; order Oligoflexales; family JAGOVF01; genus JAGOVF01. Next base: position 3,111 of record JAGOVF010000160.1, read on the forward strand.
ACTCATCAATTTTGATCGATAAAATTAATTAGCAGAACTAGTCATGAGGTCTAAACTTAGATTGTTTAGGCCTTTTTTATTTATTGCGGAATTTTTCGGAGATTTTCATGAATAACACTTCAAGATCTGGCGCGTCTGAACACGAAGTAAAAATCGATGGCTTTTTGTTTTCTTGTTTGGAGTTTGAGAAAACACAAAAGGCCCGAGGCTTCTGGCCTCAAACAGTAAAGTGGCCTCCTTTAACCAGAATGCACACGCATCCACAGGAACTCGATAAGGACATTGCAATACTCGTTAAAGAAATGATCGAATGGTATGCTAACGAAAATGCCGCTGTGAGAGAGCAAAAAGTTGGGCTAGAAAATCTACATGCCTTTACGGCTTTGGCTGTGGATTTAATTCACGACATTTCTGAGCTTCATTATAAAGTTTGTAACGAAGAAATTCCTTCACCGACAGACCCAGATGCTCAGCATTTATGGATAGCATTTGATAAAGCACTTGGAACATGGTTTCCTAGCGGTGCTAATTTAATTAAAGAATATGCTAGCTGGAATTTTCGCCGACCGGAGCAGTTTGATATCAACTTAAGCAGCCTACCGCCGGTGGGTCGCAACACACCACCTGCGGGTTCAAGAATTTCGTCACAAGGCTATTTAATTGTCCCAGAGCGCAATGGTGGCCGGGGACGTAATGGCCATGGGAGTGGAGGCTCTGGACAGCAAGGTGGCGCACGTCGCAACGGCCAATTTCAGCAAGAGGGGCGCGGAAACGGCGATCGCAATGGTAATGGCGGGGGCGGAAGAAGACCTCAGCAGCCCGGACCTTTTCGCGGTGAGGGACAAGGTCCTAAAAGGTTTGGTCGTGGTGATAAAAATAATAATCGCCGCCCAAATCCGATTAGCCAAGCTGAAAGAGAACGCTTAGAGGCCGAGGCGCTTAAGTCGGTTATTACAGCAATAGATCAACTGCGCAGCAATGCAGATTTAAAAGAAGTGCGCCTAAATCCAACAAATAGTTTTTTGCGCCGTATGCAACATAACGAAGTCAGTAGTCATGGTTTCTTTTCGCATTCGGTTGGCGAAGATAAAGAACGCGTTGTTGTGGTTACTCGTACTGAGCAAAATCAAGCTCAGTGAATTTCAAAAAACTATGGTCAAGCTTTTAGATAAAAAAGTCGTACTAATAACGGGAGCAAGTTCTGGCATAGGTCAGGCTTGCGCGCGAATTTTTGCGCAAAAAAAGTACTCCCTAGCTATTGGCGCTCGCCGCATTGATCGCATTAACACACTTTCGGAAGAGCTTATTGCTCTTGGAGCTCCGCAGGTCTATGCTGAGTATCTTGATGTCACTAATACGGGCTCTATTGAACGCTTTTACTCTGGCTTTCAGAAAAGCTTTGAGCAACTAGATGTACTTATAAACAATGCCGGTGGCGCGCTGGGTCTGGAACATATTGTTGACGGCGATCCACAGCAGTGGAAAACGATGCTAGATACAAACGTGATGGGGGTTTTGCTAATATGCAAAACTTTCTTGCCGACAATGATCGCAGCAAAAACTGGTCAGGTTATTAATATTGGATCGATTGCTGGCCATGTTGTCTATGAAAATGGTGCAGCTTATTGCGCGAGTAAACATGCTCTCACTGCAATAAGTCGTACATTAAAGTTAGAATTAAATGAGCACAATATTAGAGTCACAAGCGTCGATCCTGGAATGGTTGAAACCGAATTTAGTCTTGTGAGATTAAGGGATGAAGAAAAAGCAAAAAAAGTTTACCAAGGATTAAAGCCCTTGTCAGCAGAAGATATTGCGGAATGTGTTTTCTTTGCAGCAGATAGACCAAAACATGTCAATATCGATGAAATTATTGTAACCCCCATCGCGCAAGCAAGTGTTTATAAAGTTAAGCGAGAATAGACTCTTAACGCCAAATGAAAATTAGAATTGTTTAGTGGAACAAATTTTAATCCACTATCGAAAAAAGACTAGATCCTAAACGCATTTTGAAATATAACGGCGGAAATTTTGCATTAAGGCCAGAAGAAAAATGATTAAAGAAAAATTGAAAAACATTTCCTGCATTCGCAGCATAACGGCTATTGTTTTGATACTCACACTAGAAACCTCATGTTCTTCAGAGAATCAAGTTGCAGAAAAGAATTCTAAACTAAAGTGGGGTCTTTTAGACGAGCGCGCATATCCTGGTTCACTTTTAGATAAAAAGAGCGGCGACCTTATATCAATATGTGTGCCCAAGCCGGACATCAATCCCAACCCAATGTACACTCCAATTTACAATAATACGGACTATTATTACGAAAATTACAGAAAGGCTATTTTAAAGTGGGGTGCTGCAATAAATAGAAACTACCGCTTTGAAAAGCGAGTCTATAATAACTCTCAGGACGCGGAGAGACTTTGTGGGGATGCGGATTTAAGAGTTGTATTGGGAATATTATCTGGAACTTCAGATGAGGTTAACCGTCGCTGCGCGCCTTACGGATATCCCCAAGCTTTTGTTGATTTGTCTTCAAAAAATATGTTGGCTATTCATTGCACGAACTCATCTGCACCTTTTGTAATGTTGCATGAAACGGGCCATCTTTTTGGTTTATGTGACATGGTAAATGGAAGGGCTACCGCGAATTGCGCGCACGGAACTGGAGTTTCCGACAATGGCATCATGGATAAAGACATTACTGATCCGAGTTTCGATACATCTATAGAGCAACTTAATTTAAGCAGTGATGACATTGTTGGGATTAAACAAAGTGTAGCTTTACGGAAATCCACAGTCGCTCTTCCTGCTGCGAGTTGTAATCCACCTAGTTTTGGTTATCCTGCTTGGGGGTATAAATTGGGCGATTCATCTGTTCAATGCAATCTAGAAACCTATCCGGGGCAATGTTTGAATGGTAACATTCTAGGCGGCGAATTTTCGGGTAAGTTTTTAGCATGTCATTACCACAATGGGCAAATTGTATGGTCTTGTCACACAAGTAATCCAGGCCTAGTCTGTAAATGAAAGTATTGTTCTATTTTTAGTTGTAGAATCTAAGTCTCATTAGTGTGCTATAGGAGCGTTCTTTGGAAAAACCATAGTCGATGGAGCTTGAGATCTAGGGCTGTCGATTACTTTAAGTTCTGCTGTGGTTTGTTTTCTATCTTTATGTAGGTAAGCTCCAAAAGTTATCTTGGTCAACTCTGCGTTTTGTAAGTGTAGTTCTGGAATGTTTAGCTCTTGAAATTTATGTGTACGAATGGAGAAGGGACTTCCACGGTCTGGATTGACGGCCTGTCCTTCAGAATTGATCTCCGCCATGTATGAAGAATAGGCGACAAACGTACTCCCATTTGCTTTTTTAAAATGCGCTAAAGCCCAGATATAGCCTTTATTTTCGACGTTAGCTATGTTTGAAAGTTGAAAATTCAGATTCAAAATACGCTTCTGCTTTTTAATTGTGAGATTGGAAATTTTTAATTCATGCCCCAAATCAATCTCACTTCTTTCTGGAAGTGGATCTATACCAGAAGCTTGATCGATGTTTTTTGAAAATTCTTTCTGATCTATTTTGGAGGGGGCTAAATCGTTTTGATTCTCGTTAATCAAAGGTGAAGACTCGGTAGTATTTTCAATTGCTGTCGTGAATTTTCTATTTTCGGGAAGCGCGTCGGTGTTTTGATATAGTCCATTTGATAACATATAAAGCAAAAGCCCAGTAGAAAGAAAGCCCCAGAAGGAAGTGACGATAATTGTAGAAAGAATAAATGAAAACCTATTCTCACTTAATTGTAAGTTCACTTCTTTTTTTCCTGGAATTGCTACCATGATTTTAACTGGAACCTTGTTTTTTTTCGATCCATCTTCCATCACAAATACCTCTTAGTAAGAGTCAATTTTGCAGCCAAAAAACCCCAAAAATAATATTTGTTCGATTTATTCCAAAATTTCCAGCGCTGGCAATTGCTTCAGTCAGTTTAGCATATGCGGCTAATTCGCTGTTGAAAAAGCGATAAACCCCCGCATCGAAAGCAAAACCGTAAAGCGTTGCTTCGACTACAACCTCGTTTTTTGTGCCTAAATTTTTGTCTGAACTTTCGAGAGAGTTTGAAAATTGGAAGGTCCCCAGTCCGACCGAGAAGCGAAAAAGCCATTTCGGCACCTTTTCAATCTCTGGAACTCCCTCATGATTGAAAGAACCACTATGAGTGCGTAATGGAGAAGTGTCAAAACTCGCACCTAAAATAAAACTTGATATACTTGAATCGGTAGCACCTTGGTACTGTCCCAAAATGGACCATTGATTAGTGAGGCCATATGAAAAGCGAGCCTCGACCTCTGCAGAGGATGTAGACTT
>JAGOVF010000161.1 GCA_018060885.1 Oligoflexales bacterium
GGGTAGTATGATGTAGTTACAGCCAGCTTCTATAAATTCTTTATAATGAGCCTTAAGAATGTCTTCGCCTTTAAGATAGTCGCGCGTTGCAGGAATATGTAAATCCATTTTCGCGCTTAAAAGACCACCTTGCTTGACTTCGCAAACCGCCTCTTCTTTGCTTAATTGCATTATTTTAAGAATAATATCGCCATATCCTAAGTAGACCTCACAGTCTTGACGAAAAAGCTCGTTCCAGGGATGTTTACTGGAGACGGCAATTTTTTCAGAACTTTCACGCGCATTTGTTAAAGTGACAGTCTCGCCATATTTAAGCTCTCGACTTTTGAAGGTATCGCTGATTCGTGCACGTGTGTGGCCTGCTAGATCTAACATCATTGCAAAAGGGTGGGCCTTGTGTATTTTTTTTCTAACTTGCGCGACGCTCGGCAACATGTTTGCATAACTTGCTTCGTCATAGACAAAACGAATCCCATCCCATTCTTCACTGGCGATGTCTTCGAGCTGTTGCAGGTTGCAGTGGCTTGAACTGATGGACCAAATAAGCTTTGTTTTGCGCTTTCTAATGCTTAGCAAGTGGCGTTCCTTATTTTTTCTAAGATAGATCTTCATACGCAGCTAGTTGGCTATATTAGCAACGTTTGCCCCATCTTAATAGGGAGATCCGTATTTTTTAATTTCTTAAGTTGCAAAGCTTTGGTGATCGCTTTATCAAACACCACTACAACAGTTGATCCAAGCATAAAGGTTCCTAGTTCGTCACCAGCATTTATTTTTTTAGCCTCGGGAAGTTTCGGCTTTTTGGGCATTAGCCCCAAGCCATTACCAAAAACTCGCCGTGCCGAGTTACTAACAAAATTTTCTACAAAGGGAGTCGATATGCGCCCAACATTAGTTGCACCAACCATAATAACGTAGTAGTAGGTATCTTTAGAAACTTCAATTTCAAAAACGAGGCGCTCGTTGCGATTAAAAAGTCTAGGAAGGTTCTTGACGAGTGGTGGATTGACCGGCCAAAGCTCGCCGGAGTGGTAAAAAATTCTGGTCAATTCCCCAGCCATCGGAGCGTGTACTCGATGATAGTTATGTGGCGCAAGATAAACAGTTACAAACCAGTGCGGACGAAATCTGTCCGGGCAGGTCGCTACACGGGCTTCGTTGCCAAAAATCAGCTCCCCAACACTGTAGCGCAGTCCTTTTGCTTGAATGGCCATATTGGCTGAGGCGAGTTCGCGACTTTGTGCCAAATAGCCATCTGCTGGGGAAACAAGCGAGGATTCGATAGGGCGTAAACTTGGATTAATGGAGCGGGTGAAAATTTCCTCTAACGAACGAAAATGATCAAGGCTATGCTCAGCTTCAGTCATATTGATTTTAAATAACTTAACAAATAATCCACCCACGGGCCTACGCACCAGCTTTAATAAAGGAATGCGCATCAGCCAGCCGATGATATAGCTCAGCAAATTTTTTGGTACTAAGGTTAAAACGTATATCAGTGGAGGTTTTTTCATTAATTGATTCCGGAATTCTCTAGTTTCGAATCTCAATTTTCCGCGGTTCTGCAGTTCCGAAGTTCTGTGATCCCACGGTTCCTTCTACGGTCACATGGTCTTAAATTGCCACATATGGCATTTGTCCCTGTGGCAATTTCTTCAATTTGAGTCTTTTTTGACCGGCGACAAAAATGATAAAACACTAAAACTATAGAGATATTCCGTTAACTTCAAGCTCTTAATGGTGAGGAGGTGAATTCGTGCTAACTTGGCATAAGAATTGTATTATTTATAGCTGGCAACTGCGCTAAACAAGGGCCTCAGACGGAAATCTGGGCTAGCAAGAAGGAGTAAAGGCTAGCAGAAACGTAGAAGTTGATGTAATAATTTTGTCTACTTCATGTGAACGTAGGTTTTTTTAAAAGGAGGGATTTCCTGTGAGTTTTAAAAACAATGAAGCCACTGCTAAGAACACTGCTTCTTCTAAAAATGCAAATAATAGCGCAAAACATGTACCACTTCATGATCGCGCAGTGAAGTCGTTAGCGAGCACAATATATGCGCAGCTCAAAAGCGAGGGCTGTGAACACCGTGATATTATTGGAGTTTCGTCTCAGCTGATTTCTATCGTAACCAGCCAGATTAAAGAAGATAGCAACAACTAGGTTTTAAAAAAAATTCAATATGAAAATATCCATCATCGGCGGCGGCCTTGCCGGAAGCGAGGCCTGCTATCAGCTACTTAAACGTGGACATTCCGTCGAGCTGATAGAAATGCGCCCATCGCACTCAACGCCTGCACATAAGACGGGGAATCTAGCTGAACTCGTCTGTTCAAACTCTCTAAAGTCATTAGATGAATCATCTGCTCCAGGGTTGCTCAAAAAAGAAATGTTAGCTTTGGATTCACTCACCATCGCCGCGGCCCATAAGGCAAGAGTGCCAGCTGGTCAGGCCTTAGCGGTCGATCGGGAGATTTTTTCTCAACATATTTCCCAAGTGCTAAGCAGCTTTGATAATTTTAGTCGGATCGATGCAGAGTTTGGCGAACTACCCACTTTCCCTGAAATGCAAAAGAGAAATGAGTTTCTCTTAATTGCGACAGGCCCTCTCACAAGCGAGAAACTAGCTTTATCTCTCGCTCAAATGAGCGGTGATGAAAAGGGACTTTATTTTTATGACGCCATTGCACCGACGATAGATGCAGATACTATTGACTACGACCATTGTTTTCGAGCGAGTCGTTATGGAAAAGGTGACGATGACTATTTAAACATAGCGCTTTCAAAAGAAGAGTATTACGAATTCATCGATGCCGTTATTGCCGCAGAAAAAATGTCCTTACATGAATTTGAAAAACCAAAATATTTTGAATCCTGTTTACCAGTCGAAGTTATGATTGAGCGTGGGCGCGAGACTTTGCGCTTTGGTCCGATGAAACCGGTCGGCCTGACGGACCCAAAAACTGGACGCGAGCCTTATGCGGCCATACAATTGCGGCAGGAAAATCTCGATGGCACGATGTTCAGCATGGTAGGCTTCCAAACAAAAATGAAGTGGCCAGAACAAAAGCGCGTATTTTCAATTCTTCCGGCGCTTAAAAATGCCGACTATTTACGCTATGGAACTATACATCGAAATACTTATGTGCATGGGCCGAAGGTTTTGGCAGCAGATCTATCGTTACGAGCAAATCCGCGGATTTTCTTAGCGGGTCAGATAACTGGCGTAGAAGGTTATACCGAGTCAGCGGCTATAGGTCTTCTGGCAGCCTTGGCGCTCGATGCAAAAGCGCGAGACGCAGTGTTTGTGGCTCCGCCCAGCTCAAGTATGTTGGGAGCGCTGCATGATTATGTTACTGCGAGTCCGAGCAAAGATTATCAGCCGATGAACTGTAATTTTGGGATTTTGCCTGCCGTGCAAGCACCACAAGGTGTTAAAAAACTTCCTAAACAAGCGCGTAAACAGATGATGGTTGAGCGAGCTTCGATCGATTTCACAAAATGGATGACTATGTAGCCATCCGATCTTTTTTGAATTTTATTTTATAACTCGACCTTCATTGTCAAATTTAAATTTAGTAAAAGAAATGATCTAGAAAAGTAGATTTATTTCTGAACTTTTAAAAGAAAAGCATATCATTTGTTGGCTCATCATTAGCTTTCTTTGGATCACCTTCGAAAGAGATTTCCGAAGTAGTATTCATATTTATGTAAAAAATAAAATGTAAAGCATCTATTAAAACAGACAAGCTTTCATACTGCGATTTATCGCTTGTCGAGATGGCTAATTCGTGGCCGCGAATGACTGTTGGTGTTCCAATAGAAAAGCTTACACCGTAACCAGACGCGCTGCGTTTTAAGAGCCCTATGATTTGGTTTGCAATTTCTCCCGACCAATCGCCTAAGTCTTCTTCACTGTGCTCAATTTTTTGATCGCGCTGCGGGTGACTCTTCAGTAATGAATCTCTTGCACAAGTGACTACAAGTGCGCCGCTGATATTATCTCCAGACAAACCAATGCTTGCAGAAAAAAGTGCTGAATGTTTATCGAATTCTGTTGTCTTAGAAGTCTTGCAACTCTTAAATCCCGCTGACGAGAAAAACGTTTCGATCGTTTTTAATAGTAATTTATTTAGACCGGGCAACATCTGCAGACTTCCCCTCTTTTATATTTACGCCGCAATTTTTGCGAGGCTGTGTCCAGCAGCTTTTGGAATTACTATTTCAATCGAAGTTCCTTTACCTTTCGTGCTCGTAACTACCAAACTTCCGCCTATTGCATTGACACTTGCCTGAAGAGCACTCATACCAACTCCTCTGCCTGATGTGTCTGTTACTTCGTCGGCGGTGGAAACACCGTCGGCAAATATAAGTTTAATTTTTTGTTCAGTAGATAAAGATTTTGCTTGAGCTTGGGAAATCAATCCTTTTTTTATAGCTTTTGCGACTAGCTTCGCAGTATCAATTCCCTTGCCGTCATCCGCAACAATAATGCTCAATAGAGAGTTCCCGCGATCAGCAAAAGAAATTGTAAGCGAACCATACTCGGCTTTGCCAACATCTAAACGCTCACCCGCAGTTTCTATTCCGTGGTCGATTGAGTTTCTAAGAATGTGGGCAAGAACTTGGATAATTGGCCCGACTGTTTTTGGATTTACTAAAATATTTTCTCCGACTACTTGACAGTTAACCTTTTTTTGTAAGCGCAGTGCTAAGGCTTGCACTCTCTCTTCGACTGGACCGATCACAGATCTTGCGCTTCGTAAGCGTAAACGCGATGTCATATCTAATAAAATTTCTTTCGCTGAGGACAAGTCCGTAATCGACTTTAATTTAGACTCAAGCTTCGCTAAGTCACTTTCTGCGATCATGTGGATGTCGTCATTTTTTTGGTCAAATTCTACGCCAATTATTTCTTTATACTTGTTAACGAAATCAGAAATCATTTTTTTAATCGAGTTTAGATCTACCTTTGTTACTATTTCGTGGTCTTCTATGATGCCAATGGAGCGCATAATTTGAGCCATATCAAACATCCCACAGTTACCCTTAATTGTGTGGACATCGCGGCGAACTTTAATTTGGTCATCAATCAATCCATCTAGAAGCTGGTCTAAAGATTCTTTAGCGTCGTGTAGAAAATTAATGAATGACTCTCGATTGCGTAGGATTTTAAGGAGTGCAGCATTTTCGGCATTTTCAGTTTCAAGTGCGTCCAATTTTGTAACATCAGAGACGGTGAATAAAATATAGTCAATTTCTTTTGTATCACTTCTTATAACGCTACTATGAAGTTGTAAGACTTTATCGCCATGACGTGTACGAGAGGGCAACAAAGATAGTGATACTTCAGGAGGCAACAGGTCATCAAATACTTGCTCAAAACATAACATAAAGTGACTACGATTTTTTTTATCAAGGAGAAGCAAATCACAAATATGCGTGCCTGCGACTTGTTCCGTTTTAAATAGATCGTGACAGTATTGTGAATATCCGGATTGCACGACAAGTCCACGGTCAACAACTAAGACACCGACATTAACGTTCTGCATGATTAAATTTGTTTTTTCTTCGACTCGCTTTTTAACGGCTGAGATAGCATCAATGACTATTGTAGAGACTTTTGCGTACTCACTGTCGTTTGTTATAAGTTGCTTAGCGACGCTAATTTTACCGTCGTCTACAGTCTTAATAACTTCGCCGGCACAGCGATGAAAATCTGCATGCACTTTTCGCAAATGTTCGTAGGTGTGCTCGTTGGCATATCTTTTTCCATCGGAATAAATCCATTTGCCGAGTTTACATTGATTGTCCTGGCAGACTACTGAATGGTTTAGCTCACCTTCTCCCTGTAAATATAAAGTCAGTTTGAGCTTCCATTCTGCATGAGCGACGATGGCTTCATCAAAGTTCATTTTTACGACTTCTGTCATATGTCCTCTAAAGGTCTAAAATTTCTGAATTAATTCGAGCGACTGAAATGTCGGAATTTGACACGATAACTTTAACGAAAACTCGCTAACTGCAATTAAGTATTAAAAAAATTAGAGTCAATGGGTGTCAAATTGAGAGATATTTAATGATGCGCCATGTCGTTGGTAAAAATCCCCAAACTTGCGACATTTGATGAACTCCTTAAAAATAAAAAAAACTTATTTTGATAATAGGAAACACCTTGTTTGGGTGTAAACAAGTCGAGGAGCGATAAGCCTTCCTTTTAAAAAACTAACTTTAAAACCAACTAGGGAAAACCCAATACAAGAAATTTATCCAGACAAGGAATTGGGTAATCTCGCAGTGACTTATATTTTGCTAGATGGAAGAGAAGACTCGATTCCTTCAGACGCGTTTTTAGATTACAATTGTGATCCTACATATCTTCGAACTATTATAGAACTACATAAGCTTACAATTGAAGCGAACAAGGCGCTTGAACGCTCAGGTCTATCGAAGCGCGAAGTTAGCCGAAGGCTTAATACTTCTATGTCTCAGCTTCTGCGCTTGCTTGATGCAATTAATACAAAAAAGACAATTGATCAGATGTTTGACCTACTCGCGATACTAGGAGCTAAAGTAGAGATCAAAGTGGCTTCCTGATTTTGGCTTAATTACTTTAATATTAGTTTTTTTAATACTTCAAGCTGCAAACGGTAGCTCAATCTCTTTATACTTGGCCATCGGGCGCAGTGTGTTTCGAGAACCACCCTCTATTAAGTCAAGCAGTCCCACATCTGCTAAAAACTGCACATCCTGATATACATTTTTAAAATCACGCTTCAATATACGCGCCAACTCAGCAATGGATTTCGGTTTACTATGTGGAATAATTGCAAGAATTTGCAATCGCGAAGGAGATAAAAGTTTACCAAGAGTTTTCCAACTATTAACCACTATAATTTCTTCATTTGGCTTCGACTTTGACCTACCTTGAAGCGCCTTTAGCCAGCGTTCATTGGTCATTTCGAAAGATTCTACGATAATTCTAGCTGTTTTTAATTTCATTACTCGTATCCTGCCTTTTTTGTTAATTCCCAAAAGTCTTGAAGAAGTCTTGCTGGAGTTGAAAAGTCATAGAAAACTTCTTTATTCCCCAAATGCAAATGCGGTCCTTTTGGTTTATGATTGTCAAATCCCACCAAAACTGTACCGCTAGACACAAGAAAGAGAGAGTATTTTAAACCTTGAGGATAGTGCGTTGATTTTGGAATCTTCCAGATTTTAATCTCTGCAATCGCAAGTTGATCAGTCTTGTTTTGAAGAATTCGCTTTTCGTAGAATTTAAGCTCTGCCTTAATTCTCATCTTATGGTTATATTACCATAAGATGAGCTTGTCAAGTTTTCGAGAAGGAAGAGAGCCCGAGAGAGGCGCATCGCCTCTTTCGAAACCAAAGTAACCAGAACTGGTGCGAGCGAGAGGACTTGAAC
>JAGOVF010000026.1 GCA_018060885.1 Oligoflexales bacterium
CCTTGGCATTTTGTGTTTGTTTTTTTTTTTTCAAGCAAAAGCCGCAAACCAAGTTTCCTGCCTGCCTCTTGGGTTCGGAGATTTGAATAGAGACAGATCTAGAGCTGAAATTGCCGAGATTTCGCATTTGCTGAGAATGTCAGCCGGCAAGGAGCTAGGAACAAAAACTTCACAGGCTAAGGTGTCGATTATTTTTTGTAGTTTGATTTTCATAGGAGGCGATTCTTTATTTTTTTTATGCACTTTAGATGGCTCCTAGGTTTGCAGGCTTTTAGATACAATTTCGAATAGATCGCTCGATAATTTTTGTTTTTGCAAATATGAGAGCGCCGACTTGATTCTATCTTGGCGGGCAGTATCGTAGAGACGCCATCGGGTCAACGGGTTCAAGACAGAGGCTGCTAATTGCGGGTTTTTCTTGTCGAGCTCTTCGGCTAGTTCGGCGAGGTAGTTGTAGCTTTCGCCGCTCTCATGGTGAAATATCAGCTGGTTAAAATTGACCAAGCCACCGATCATCGAGCGAACGCGGTTCGGACTGGCTTCACCGAATCTTTTGTCTTTTTGCAAATGTTTGATGTCTGCTAGAGTCTTTGCTGAAGCTGCCTTGAATAGTACCCATTTGTCGATGAGCAGGGGCTCATGCTGCCAGCGTTGATAAAAATCATCATACATACGATCTTTGGCCAAGGATTCGACCTGCATCATAGCTGACATGGCTTCGATTTTATCGGTCATATTATCAGCATGGTCGTAGTAGTGTTGACAAAGCTCTATGTCAGCGATGCTTGAATCTGCCATAAGATAGTTTAGACAGGTGTTGCGTAAGCTGCGTTTGGTGATTTCTTCGGGCGATCTTTGGTAATCGATAGTTGCAAGATTGTCTTGGAAAAGTTTTTTAAACTCGGCGTGTAGCTCTCGGGCGAGTTGTTCGCGGCATTTAATACGGGTATGGTAAATGGTTAACACATCAAAGGGTTGTACCCATTGAATGATTTCTGGTGTCGTTGGTACGCTGAGTGTGAGACTGATCAAACGTTTGTCTAAAGTCGTGCTACATAGGGTCTGCTTGAGCGCGTTAATAAATTGACTTGGCAGGGAAAAAGTATTGTTTGGGTTTTTTAAATGTTTGCTAAACACCTTCTGGTACATAGCTTGGTATGCCTCCCAACGGGCAAAGGCGTCATGATCGTGGGCCATTAAAAAATAAATGGCTGCGTCGCTTAAGTGATTTTGTAGCCGAATTGGAGCAGAAAAATCGCGCAAATATGACGGCGTAGGTTCTGCTTTTACGTCTTTAAAAATAAAAGTTTGTTCTTGTTTGCTGAAAAACAATGTCGCAGTTTTGCTGTCTTCGCTTAGACGGGCTGCGTCGACTTGTAATGAAAGTTCCTGGCCAGTAGCATCGAGAAGTCCCACAGCAAAAGGAATGATAAAAGGCTTTTTAACCTTGTTTTCTGGCGTAGCTGCGCAAGATTGCTTCAAAGTTAGAGCATAGGTTTTTTGTTCGGCGTTATAGACTCCAAGAGCTTCGACGCTAGGTGTGCCAGCTTGCTGGTACCAGGTATAAAATTGGTCAAGATTCGTTGCATTTGCATCCGCTAAAGCGCCTAAAAAATCTTCGATCGTAGCAGCTTTGCCATCGTTACGCTCGATGTAGAGTCGTATACCCTGGTAAAAGCCTTCCTCACCAAGAAAATTAAATAGCATGTTGATAACTTCGGAGCCCTTTTCATAGACGGTCATCGTGTAGAAATTATTAATTTCGATGTAGTTGTCCGGACGAACTGGGTGCGCCATGGGTCCTGCATCTTCAATAAACTGAGAAGCCCGCAGATGTTTGACTTCTTCGATGCGCTGGGCTGCGGCAGAGCCTAAAGACGCCATAAATTGGTGTTCACGAAAAACTGTGAGACCTTCTTTTAGGCATAACTGAAACCAATCGCGACAAGTGACACGATTTCCAGTCCAATTATGGAAGTATTCGTGGCCAACGACCCGTTCGACGTCGTCAAAATCATCATCGGTTGCGACATCTGGATTTGCTAAGATATATTTTGAATTAAATATATTTAAACTTTTGTTCTCCATGGCGCCGTAGTTAAAATCTCTCACCGCGACAATCATATATTGTTCTAAATCATATTCAAAACCGTAGCTCAGCTCGTCCCAGCGCATTGCTTCTTTTAATGCGCTGAGTGCAAAACTGCATTTATTGATTTGAGAAGGCTCGGCGAAAATTTCTAGTGAAACTTTTTTCCCTGACATAGTCGTAAAGCTGTCGCGTAGTTTATCGAGTTTTCCCGCAACAAGCGCGAAAAGATAACAAGGCTTCGGGTGTGGATCATGCCATTTAGTAGAGTGACGGCCATCAGGGAGAGCTTGTTGGTCGATCAAATTGCCGTTTGCGAGTAAGACTGGAAAGTTCTTTTCTGCGGCGATGATGTTGACCGTAAATGTTGACAACACATCCGGGCGATCAAGATAATAGGTAATATTCCGAAAGCCTTCGGCTTCACACTGAGTACAGAGAATTTCGCCGCTGGTTTGGTAAAGGCCCATTAAAGTGCTATTTGCTGCAGGACTTAAGCTGTTATTGATTTTCACAGACATGCGGTCATTATGACAGGGGATTTCGAGCTTATGGCCTTCAAGAAGACGCGATTTAAGATTGAGAGGATTGTTGTCAATTTCTACAGAAACATCTAACAAATGCTCTGAGCCATCGAGGACGAGAGAGGTTGCACTGGAGTTAAGGCGTTCGACTTTAAGTGTTGTTTGAACGTGAACTTTTCCCGTATTTATTATTTCAAAAGTCATATCTACACTGTGGATTTTAAAATCAGGCGCTCTATAATCTTTTAAGAAGATTGTTTTTGGTTGGGAAACTGAACTTGACATGATTTTCGCGGCCTTTCTGAAATTGCAAGACAGGGAAGTTATACTCTATGCTGATCGAAGTGAAAAATAAACAAGCCAGGGCAAGTTTTTTGCTTGAAGCTGGAGGATTGCTGACAGATTTATGTTTACAGGGGCCGGCTGGAGAAGTTTTTAGTATCCTGCGAGCTGACCCAGCTAAGTATTTGCAGAAGCTAGATCTCATTAATCTAAATAATATTGCGAATTGGCCAACATTTGGCTCCCCGCTGCTTTTTCCCTTTGCGGGGAGAGTTTGGCATCAGGAGCAAGTCGGCAAATACTTCTGGCTGGGTAGAGAATGGGAGATGCCGATACATGGTCTGGCCTACCTGAGGCCTTGGAAAATAAGACAGCAAGAAGATCATGCGATTACGCTTTACCTTGAAGATGATCATAAAACGCAGAATTTGTTTCCTTATCGTTTTTTGCTTGAAGCGCGTTATGAGCTGCATGAATCAGCTCTGCATTTATCAATTAAAGTAGAAAACCGGGGCTTGCTTAAAGAAGTGAGTCATTTTCAAGAAAGTAAAAAAACGGTCAAGGTCGATTCCTCAATGCCAGTGAACTTAGGTTTGCACCCCTTTTTTCAAATTCGCGCAATGATAGCTAACCATAACCAAGGCTATAACCATAGCCGCAACCCTAGCCGCAACCAAAACTGCGACAGCAAAAGCCCTGTAGATAATCAAACAGCAAGTGAATATAAGCTTCAACTAGCTTCGGGAGTAGAACAGTCCATAAAATGGCATCGAGTGACTGGGGGACGTTGTGGTTTGGTGCTTACGGGTGCTGAATTAAAGGCTAAATTAAGCACAAATTTTCCGCGAGACGAAGATGCGATTATAATGTGCGCGGGGTCTGAGTTGGGCTTGGAAATTCTACGTAAAGATAGGGATCAAGAGCCGTATTTGTTGTGCATTTCTGCAGATACCAAATTTTCGACATGGGTGCTGCACAGCAGGCTGGAAGATGATTTTGTTTGTATAGAACCTTGGTATGGCCCACCAAACAACATCGAAACAAAAAATGGATTGCAGTTATTGCCAGCTGGTGCCAGCTTAGAATCCACTTTTAGTATAAGCTTAAATAAAAAGCATCGAACTCCATAAGGAGCATAGTTTTGATTGGAATCATTAGCGGAAGCCAAAGACTCGATAGTGAAAGTCTAAGAATTGCTAAATTTATTGGCGAGAGACTGAGTTTAAAAACAAAGTCAGAGCAATCATTTTTTATTTATGACTTAGCCCTACAGGCACTTCCCTTTTGGCAAGAGGCTGCTCAACGTCGGGAAGCAGAAGTAGAGCAGTTAGCGGAGTTGTCGAAAAATCTTCAGAGTTGTTCTGCTTTTGTCTTTATCACACCGGAGTGGGGAGGAATGGCAACTCCTGCTATTAAAAATTTTTTCTTGCACTGTGATAAGGGTGAACTTGCACATAAACCTGCTCTTTTAGTTTCTGTTTCTTCTGGTCCAGGTGGAGCCTATCCGATCGCAGAACTGCGCTCCTTTGGTTTCAAAAATACGAAGGTTTGTTTTATCCCAGACCACTTGATAGTGCGGCAGGTTGAACAGCTCTTTCAGATGGACCAAGAAAAAAACAATGTTTCAGCGAGTGATTATTTTCAGCGGCGAATAGATTACAGCTTAGATGTGTTGTTGCTTTATGATGCAGCTTTAGAAACAGTTCGACTCAATCCAGCGCTCAAAAATAGTGAATTTAGATTTGGTATGTAGGGATCAAACGCTGAATAGAGATAGCTGCTTATAGTGGGGAAGAAGTATGATAGCTTTACGATTCCTTTCATTCTGCGTCATGATTTGTATTTCTACCAAGGTGATATCTAAACCGGCAAAAAATGAACTTAATATAACAAAGGTTCATTGCCTCGGTGATGCGGGGCTGGCAGAAAATACTTTTATATTTTTAGAAGGACTGCGTGAATTAGGTGGAGCAGATCAAACTTATAAAAAAAACTTCGCTCAATTGAAAGCTTTTAGTGAAAAGTATCCCGTACAGGTCGTGATCCCAGAAGTAGACTTTAGCTGCAAAAATCGCCGAACTCCTGATGCCAAAATAGCCTGCTGGACAATGGGTCTTGAAGCGAAAGAAACTTTGCTTAATAAATGGAAGTTGCTTCGAACTGCGCTGCAAAGTTGCCAAGATAAAATACCTGAAAAAAAGCGAATGACAGTTCAAACGCGATATATCGGGTTTTCTAATGGTGGATATTTCTTAAATCGATTGTATCAACTCTGCAGTTTAGAACAGCTAAAGGGACGCAGCTATGTTGCAGTCGGCATGGCTGGTGTCGAGCCCATGGACAGAAGCTATAAAATTTGCGGTTCGTATATGCTGGCGATTGGAAGTAAAGACGTGTTGAACTACAAAAAAGCAAAGACTTTGTATGAAAAGTTTTTGGCCAAAAATGCAGCCATAAAATTCTATGAATACAGCGGGGGGCATTATTTGACCGCGGAATTGCTCGAATATTTGTTAAATACAACCTGGTAATACCTAAAACTACTACAAAAATACGAAGAATTTTAAAAATTCTAAAAGATTCTCTTTAGAATACGCCAGAATACGCTTTTATCACCTCAGGCATGGTACAGCGCTTCAGAATAACCGAATAATAAGATGTGTGAGGCGTCGTTTGGGCAGTTTTTTCAGAAAAATAAATTGAAAGGGTCTGTTATGTTTCAAAGAAACTTCCGAGATAGAATATTCGGACTGAGTTTGTTGGTTTTTCTCAGCAGTAATTGCGGTGGTTATAAAGGATTTATGCAGGACCATTTTGGCGCTGCTGACGGCAGCGGAGAGGGTAAAAAAAGCGGAGTTTATTCCTTTAAATTATTGCCTGAGCCCAAGGCCTTTAAATCTTGCCAAGAAATGGATAGCTATTTTGCGGAAATAAAAGCCGCTTATGATGCGGATCATGCTATTAGAAGCGCAAGTCAAAACATTGATTATTCTACATCGAGTCCAAAATCGACAGCAGAAACTTCGGCTCCAGCTGCTGCGGGAAAAGCAGAAGAAGACGTAGCTCAAGCAGCAAGTCAAGATGGCCTGACAAATGTTCAGGAGGCCGGTGTAGATGAGGCGGATATGGTCAAAGTCTCAGAAAAAAATATTTATATATTGGTCGATAATAAAATTAAAATCGTAGATCGTAAGACGCTAAAAGAAGTTGATGAGTTGTTTATTAAAGATTTTACAATTCAAGATATTTATATAAACGATAATAAACTAGTTTTGATTGGCAGCGAATATATAATCTCAGATATACTGCCAACTCCAGATCCAGTACCAGTCCCAATCCCGGTAATAGATCCAGCGCCAGCAGAACCGTTATTACCATTACCAGAACCCGCAATGTCAGACGCGATACCCTTCGAAGGTGATGAATTTGTAAGCCAATATCAACATCCCGACACTCTTGTTTTGATTTACCAAGAAGCAAGTGCGGGGCACAAGCTCGAAAAAATCGCAGAGCACCGTTATACAGGATATTTAAATAGCTCGCGGCTTACGGAAGACTTTCTCTATCTTGTTATTAATGATGATCTCAGTTACCCATTTGAATTAGCTACAAAAGCTGCAGAGCCAATCAGTGCTAAATTAAAAAATTTAGCCTGTGAAGATGTTCAAGTGCCTGTGGTCAATGATTATGACCTGCGCTTAACAAAAATAGTGAGTCTTTCTTTACTCGATGAAAAAGCTACAGCAAATGTTGTTGGAATTATTGGCGGTGGGGATCATCTTTATATGACGCGAGATAGCTTATATCTTGCAAAACAAGGTTTACAATGGATACCGTGGCTTGGTGGTGCGGAAATGGATGCTGAAGTTAATAACGCTCCTAGGCTCTATGAAGAATGGACACAAAAATTGAGCATCAGTCGTATAAAATTTGACTTAAAAAGTGGAAAACTTGTTTTGAGCTCAGTTGGGTCCATCAATGGTTATGTGAAAGACCAATGGTCTTTCAAAGAATACGCCGACAATGGTGGAACTCTTGTAGTTGCCGCCACGAGAGACGTTTATGAAAATGCGAATGCGGATGAAATGATGTGGAATCCTCCAACTCAAACCAATGATTTGTTTGTGCTCGCAGAAAAGGGGCAAAAGCTAGAAACAATCGCTAAAATTGAAGACTTTGGACGCACAGAAAATATTCGCTCAGTTCGCTTTGTCGATCGAACTGCCTATGTCGTCACTTTTAGACAAACTGATCCCTTGTTTGCCTTCGATTTGACGGATTTAAATGCTCCGAAACTACTCGGAGAGCTTAAAATTCCTGGATTTTCAGCGTACATGCATCCGCTAGCTGATGGTAGGTTGCTAGGCTTGGGTTATGATGCCAATGATTGGGGGGGCGTAAGTGGAATTCAAGTTTCACTTTTTGATGTCAGTAATCCACTTGATTTGCAGCGCCTTGATGTCCATGTTCACGGTGAAGCTGGTTCTAGCTCTGAAGCCGTTGAAAACCATCATGCATTTTTTCATGATGCAGAAAGCAATATAGTAGCGTTTCCACTCTCAATAATTGAGCAAGGTGCTCGGGAGTTTCAAGGAGCTATCATCTATGACGTGCAAGATAAGTTGTTAGTAGAAACTGCCAGACTTGATCATCAAAGCATTTTGCCAGCAGCTTGTAAAGCAGCAGGATCAGAATGGTGGAGCTATGGTCAATCAATCAACATCAATCGAATTATAAAGCTCGATGGAAAACTACTTACAATCTCTCGCTTTGGTATAAAAGCGCACTCGTTATCGGATTATAGTGAAACTGCAGTGACGAAATTTTCAGGTGATTATAGTATGGATTGTCAAGCTATGCCTTACTATATGGAATAATTAGTACTTTTTTATTAATTTTTAAAGCAGAAAACAGCTTGGAGTTTTCTGCTTTTTTATTTGAACTGAATTTTTTTTTCGCCTTTGACTTAAAAATAATATCTGAAATAATTAAGGCTAACTTTTTATTTAAATAGGAAGGAGCCAATTTTGAAATGTTTCGTAAATGTTCTAATTCTCTTTATGGTAGTTGGTTTTACGTCAGCTTGCGCGACCTATCCAGCGATGAAGGAAGTCAAGCATATTGGCTTCGATTCTGAAAATGATGGAGTAAAGAAAGGTAAATCATTGGGGTTGATAGAAGGTGATGATTGCGTTTTTCATGTTTTCGGCTACTGGCTTGGAGGTTATCCTACATTAAATCGAGCGATACATAATGCTCGATCGGGAAAAAGAACAGCTGTAACTGATAGTTTGTCAGGCAGGGGGGGATCCACAGCAGATGGCGGAGTTCGCTATTTAAATGACGTAAAATATAATTATTCCGGATTTGATGCTAAATTTTTTGGGAAATCTTGTATTGAAGTTTCAGCGATGGGGTACAAATAATATGATAAAAAATTTTAAACATTTAAATATAGTGTTGTCCGCAATTTTTCTAACTCAGACTAGCTGCTATCAAAAGAATTTGTTATTTCAAGCTGAATCAGTCTCGATGACGAAGTCCAATTCAGGCGACAGTTCTATAAAAGTTGGTGATGAAGTTAGTGAAAAATGGTGCGTCGGCGATAAAGTATTAATCGGTGATAAAAATGTCGTCGGTGTAGCAGATCAGGTAATATATAAAGCTCAAGGCAAAGGCAAATCAGCAGATTTTATTGTTGAAGCAAAAGTGTATGTCGATACAAACAATTGCGCCCTCATCGATGGCAAGAGAGCTAAGATTAGCGGTGGAAAGGCAAAGATCTCATCGACGGAAGTAGGTACAAAGCAAACTCGCAGTTAATTGAGAAAGCTTGAGCGAAAAAGAGCCTCGTTTGCGCGAGGCTCTTTCAAAAATGATCTTTCTATTTAGATTTCAAAGTTAGGCTCGAAGCCAAGGATTAATATTTTGCTTTTTGCATTCGATGTACATCATATACATATAGAGCACATCAAAAACAAATATTCCTATATAAAGAACATGAACAAAGTTATTTACCGTGAAAGCTGATACCATAAAAAAATACGCCGCGAGTGTGCCTAACCATTTATTGAGTGCAATTTGAAAAGATTGACCATCTAAACTATTTCTACTCATGTGCATAAATACATAAACTATCGACATAATTAAATTGAGAATGAAGCCAGTGTAATAGCTGCCACCCTGCACTTTCAGTGGCAAATGAGCAGGTATCACTCCATCAATAATGACATCCCAACGGTTGGGGGCCCAAAATTCTTGTACAGTCGTGTAGACCAATGCCGTAGCAAGTGTTATCGATCCAAGCAACACCCACCCCAAGTTTCGGCTTAAAAATCCTTTAAAATATTTCTTTCCATATCGATACACGGTATACAACATGACAAAATCAAGAAGCAGCCAAAGAAAATTTCGGTAAAGGATGATGTTAGAAGGACATTCTTTCCAGCTAATTGGACCCTGATTGTATTCCTAGACCAAATATAATTCCCAAGTCAAGTTTCCAACTAAAGCTACTATCGGCATTCCATATGATTTATCTTTAAATCCTCTATAAATAATAAAAATGTACGCTATCATCCAAAAGACGCCCGAGCCAAGTGCTCCAATTAACAAAAAAATGTTATTGTATTCTGGTACCAACTATTACCTACTTTAAATTGCTGCTAATCCAAAAAAGTTGAACGGCCGAATCTAAGACAATAGGTAAGTTATTTCAATTTAAGTTTTTTAAAACAGCTCTAAAATGTGATCTTTCAGAACAATGCCCCGAAATGTAGGAATAAAAGGGGAGTTTCATTATACAATTTTAAAATTCTGAACTTATGTCTAAACAGAACAGCTATGTCTTTTCTTTGCTTCAATAGCTGTACCGCAGTGAGGGCATAAATCGATAATTCTCTCGGTGTCGCTTGTACCAATAAAAATACTTCTGACTTTGTTATACAAAAAATAAACGGCCGCGGCGATAAGCACTCCACGCAGAATTGGCAATAAGGCGGGTCCGGCAAAGCGACCGATCAAAAGCAGCGCCAAGACACCCAACAAAATAGGCAATGGATTTTTCTTAAGCAAAGGCGGCTTCCTGCTTTTGATTGCGTGTTTTAAGAGTCAATAGCAAAGCCAGAGCGGCAAGAGCTGTTATAAATACAGATCCTAGGAGCCAATAAGCTCCGCGACCAGCTGGAATCCCGCTAATTTCAAGGTTGATTTCGCTGCCGACTTCAATGGGATTGCTATAGCGGAAGCCGTTGAAATTCTCGACCCCAGGTGGCGGAGGTAATAGCTCAAGAGGCGCACCACTTAAAGATAACTGGGAAGAGTTGCTTGTCACAAACACGAGATTTTCCACTTCGCTTTCAGCAATTAAATTGAGCGTCGTTTTACCGCCTTTAGCATCGATTATATAACCAATCTCTAGAGAAGTTTTTCCTGGAGGAAAACTCTTCCGTAATATCATTCGGCCTTCGCTGTTGATGCTAATTTCTTTTTCGCTTATACCTTGTACTGGCACAAAATCGATTAATTTTTGTGGAATCATCAAGGTGTGTTCAATGGTAACAGGTGCGTCGCTTGTATTTTCAAAGCCAAAAATATAATTGACCCGCAAGGCGTCTTGCATCGGCTGCAGCACCATGAGTTGGCCACCAGAAGGTATTACTGAGTCCTCCGGTGTTTGTGCTTTTAAAGAAGAAGTTGTGAGAATGTGCAATAAACTAACCAGAGTTAATTTCAACTTCATAAACTTTTCCCATCGTTTTCTTGCTCTGTTGCAAGAATAAAATCAAGTCGACGTGTAACATCTAGGTAGCGCTGAGAAAGAAATACCTGGCGCTTTTGCCAAACGGCTGCACTTATTAAGCCATGCGTTAGGGCTTTTTCTTCTTCGAGATAGAGCTGCAAAAGCTGATTTTTTAAAGCCTTAAGCTCTTTGGGCGCGGAGACGCTAATGCCAGAGGCTAGGGGACCGCCTGCGCCGAAAAAAAATGGGCTGATTAAAACAAGAAAAACCACAATGGAAATAGAAATTGCTGTAACCCAGAGAAGTTCCACTATTTTGACCCTCCCGTTTCGACCGGTGAAGAAGTGCGTAATTTTGCGAGTTGGTCTTGCATTTCTTGCATGATTTCTTCTGCACTTCGGACATTATATTCAGTGGTCGTTCGTTTGCGCCGCCACACAAATACCCAAACAAAAAGCGGTCCTAAGATCAACAAAAGTGCGGGCACGAACCAAGCAACTTGCCCGAGACCTTCCATAGGTGGTGCGCGTAAAATCCAATAGCCGTAGCGGTCGACAAAAAAATCAAGGATTTCTTTGCGGTCTTTGCCTTGTTTGAGTTGCTGGGCTACCTCGGCTTTTATCTGGTTAGAAAAAGGAGCGTCTGATTCAAAAATCGATAAACCAGTGCAAGTTGGGCAACGCAATTCGCGGGAAATTTCCTTAAACTCCTCGTTGCCCTGCATACCTTCTGGAGTATTTGCGGATAAAGGAAGAAAACTAAAGAGGCAAAATAGGAATGTCAGTTTTATTATTAAAGCATTTCTTATCATGATAGTTTCCACCTTGCCATAATGGCATCCATGCTGCGCATGCCGCGGAGTTGGTCAAACATAGCGAGGAGTCCTCCGAGAACAACTATAAATGTTGCTATCCAGACAACTCGAACGGTAGGGTTGATGTAAATCTCAAAAGTCCCAGAATTAAAGCTGGTCTTATCAAAGTCCGACATCACGACATATAAGTCCTGCCAAAAAAAGCTGCGTATGCCGACTTCGTGCATAAGCTCAGGCTTTGTAGGGTACTTTGCTCGTCCAACCTCAATGTTGCCACGCTCTTTGCCGTCTTTTATTGCGGTAAAATTTGCCGCAAAAATTGTTGCGTTGTGTTCTTCTTTAACATGGATTTTATCCAACACAAACTCAAAATGGCCAAATTTATGTGTATCGCCAACTTTCATGGTGACAGTCGATTGCGTTCCACGATAGTTACCGAGAAAACCTAGTATGCCGATGATAAAACCAACATGTGCAATATAGGCACCAGTAAAAGCCAGATTCTTTTTAAAATAAAGCCGCCACTCAAAACGCAGGTCTTTTAATCGCTCATATGCGCTATAACTTAGACAGCCTATGCACCAAAAACACAAATAAATGCCGACAGCTTGCGCGCCGAGATTAAACATTTTTGTGGTTTTATGAACCTCGCCAAGATAGCCAAATAAAAGAGCGAAAGGCACTGCAAATATTGCTGCCTTTAAAAATACTTTCGAGCCGCCGACGATTTTATCGGATTGAAAACGCATCAAATTGCCAACGGCTATAGCAATAATAAAACCAAGGCCTAACCAAGGTGCGAAGGCGTTATAATAGGGGGCTTGAATGGACACTCTCTGACCTGTAAGCGCTTCAGAAACGATAGGGAATAAGGTTCCGATACACACGATGGCCGCAAATGTAATTAATAAAAATTGTGTAATAACTAGGGCGGATTCTTTCGAAACCCCCCAAGCTTTACCTGTGTCTGCCGGTAATACAGATGGAGCGCGTAAGGCATAAAGTCCAATAAACGACGCAAATAAACTAGAAAGGAAAATTAAATAATAGGTGCCAATATCAGACTCGGCAAAAGAATGAACTGAGCTAATCACACCTGAGCGCGTGATAAAAGTTCCGAAAAAGCTAAAAAAGAAGCCAAAAAAAGCTAAGAGCAAAGTCAAACGTTTGAGCTGGCCTAGTCGTTCCTGTACGAGAAGCGAATGCATCAGTGCCGTGCAAAATAACCAAGGAATAAAACTAGAATTTTCTACTGGATCCCAAGCCCAGTAGCCTGCCCAACCAAGCTCCATATAAGCCCAGCGCCCGCCTAAAATAATCCCCGCGGTCAACGCGCAAAATGCAAAAAGCGTCCAGCGCCGCACTGTACGCAACCAGCCCTCAGTAATGTCGCCAAAAAACAGTGCCGCGGCACTATAGGCAAAAGGAATTGCTAAGGCGGTGTAGCCGATAAATAGAGTTGGCGGGTGAATGGCCATATAAGGATTTTGTAACAAAGTGTTCATGCCTTGGCCATTGCTTGGGGCTGGCAGCATCTGTAAAAATGGATCTGATTTTGTAATCGCGAGAAAAAACATCCAGCATAAAATAGCCTGCAAACTGAGGCTTACATACGGCATAATATGTTCGTTGTCTTTGTGCGTCGTCCAATGGGCGATTACACAAAACAAGCTCATAAAAAGAGTCCAAAGAAAATGCGAACCTTCCAAAGATGACCAAAATGCAGTGAGGGTATAGATAGCAGGTAAGTCGTTGCTGGAGTTTTTGAAAATATAAGCAACGCTGTAATCACGTTGGTAGAACATATACAGAAGCAATGCGGCAGCAAATAAGGCAAGAAAAAACACACTTGTTGCAGCTAAGCGTGACGATCGATAGAGTCTGCGGTGCCGCAATAGTGCAGCTCCAGCCGAGGCAAAGACGCCATAGCCAGAAATTAAACAGCAAAGAAACAATAGATAAAAGCCAAGATGAGCGTACATAGATGTCCTACCATTTGACTACTGGCGGCAAGGAAACAAATATTGCTTCGATGTTGCCACCAGTCATTAATCCAAATTTTGTTCCGCGATCATAAACTAAATTAAACTCGGCATAGCGTCCACGCCAGTAAAGTTGTCCGTCTTTTTGTTCTGCTGTAAAGGGTAGCTGCAAGCGACGTTTTAAAATTCGCGCATAAATATCGACATAGGCTAGTGCGACCGCTTGCACAAAGGCAAAATTGCGCGTGAAGTCGCCTTGTAAATAATCGAAAAAAACACCGCCGACTCCACGCGGACTTTTGCGATGCGGGATATAAAAATATTCATCACACCAAGCTTTGTATTTTGCGTATGTATCTGAACCTAGCTGCATACAAGCCTTTTCAAGTGCTTGGTGGAATTCTTTAGTGTCTTCTTCGTAGGGTATAAATGGCGTCAAATCAGCGCCGCCACCAAACCAGAACTCGTCGCCGACCTCAAGCAAACGTACATTCATATGCGCAATCGGCGCATGCGGATTGTACATATGTCCAATGGTAGAAACCCCAGCTGCGAAAAAAGCTTTGTCTTTATATTTGCTTTCAATTGCAGGATAAGAATCACCATAGACTTCGGAAAAATTTGCGCCGGCTTTTTCGACTGCGGGGCCGCGCACAACGCCCATAATTCCACCACCGCCGTTTCGACTATCGCCTGTGAGTTCCGGCCTATCCCAGTTTTTGCGTTCTAATATGGCTTTCGGGTCACATTCACAAAAAGCGGCCAGCAGCTTATCTTGCACGAGGCGAAAAAAATCCAGCGCTTGTTTTTTTTGTTCCGGCTTCAAAACGGGTGTTGCAGAATTTTTCATTGAATCTACTGCTCCATCATTTGCATTCGAGACTAGCCGTCATTGAATGCAAATTATGGCTTTTCTTCTTGAAATGGCCAAGTGTATTCGGAATTTTTTTTGTGGCTTAGCTATAACCAAGTTGTAGGGCGATTTGTTTTTGCTCTTGCAGAATATTCTTAAGTATTTCTGGACTTGTGAGCGGATTGGCAAGAACAGCGCGAAAAACTGTTATCGACTTACTACCATACTCAGGAAAGCTCAAGCTTGTACGGGATACGAAGGTTTTGCCAAGTTCGCGTTGTGTTTTTTGAATGTCGATGGTGATTGTGTTGATCTGCTCATTAAGTGCATCGCGCTTTTGCGAATTGCTCGCGGTTTTTAGTTGTTTTCGAAGATTTGTGGGAACATAGCGATAGTTTATGAGATTCAGTTCAGGTTCCGCCATCAATTCAAAATCAGGGTCTTCTTTAATAAGTTTTGCAAAAAGCTGTGCCTTTTCTATTCCCAGCTCGATTAATAAAGCGAGTCCCTTGCGGCCAAGCACGCGCAATGCCGAATGCGTAAGCAGCGCCATACCTGGCCGGGAACCCTCGATGGAGTGCCTTCCCAAATCGCGCGAGCCTTTTCTAATAATGTACTGGGCGTGGTGTTCGATGCTTTGCAGTGCTTTTGGGTCTTTGAATAAAACCATGCCGCCGCCGACCGGCACATAGAGCTGCTTATGAGCATCAAAGGTGACACTATCAGCAAGTTCGATTCCACTGAGCAAATGACGAAAGCGTTCTGAAAATAGAGTTGGTCCGCCCCATGCCGCATCAACATGAAAATAACAGCCATATTGTTTGGCTAGTCCAGCCATTTGCGTTAAAGGGTCAACTGAACCGCTTTCGGTAGTACCTGCGACTCCGATTAAAGCAAGAACGGCAATTTTGTCTTTACGTAAGCCTTGCAAGGTTTTTTCCAAAGCTTGTAGATCAATTTTTTGGCCATGTTTTGTCGGCACTTTGATAAGACCAGAGTTGCCGATGCCGAGAATTTTAGCGGATTTTTCTATCGAATAGTGGGCACGTTCAGACATGACCACGGCGATATCTTGGTAGCCAAAATATTGTAGAGATTTAATCCAGCCCGCTTCTGAGAAGCCTGGAAAACTGCCTTGGGCCTTAAAAAGCAGGCTTCGAGCAACCCAAAGTGCAGTGAGATTTGCGATGGTGCCGCCTGAACAAAAACTACCTAATGCAGTTTTGTGACTTTGTACGTTTTGCTTATAGAAGTGATCAGAATTATTGTAAATCAGTCGATGCACCATACCAAGAACCTGTCGCTCTAGGGGAGTAAAGGCTTTAGAGGTTTCGATTTTTACCAGGTTTTGATTAAGTGCGAACATGATCTTCGACAGTGGCAGCATAAAATAGGGCAGTGCCGAAGTCATATGGCCAATAAAACTTGGTGAAGAAGTATGAACAGATTGTGCTACGACTTGTTTAAGCAAAAAATCAGTTTGTTCCGAGACGAAAACGGGGTCATCGGCTATTTTTGTATCACTGAAATGGCGCTCGATTTCTTTTGCACTGAGATCGCCAGCTACAATGTGTTCGCCGAGAAAACCAATGAGGTCATTGGAGATTTGTTTTTCGAGCTTTACCAAAGTGGAATCATCGGATTCTGGAAGAGTGAAGACTCGAATCATGTCTTCGTAGGTGGCAGTCGCGACTTTTGTTTTCGGTTTTTTTAGAGCTTGTTTAAAGACCGCCATAGGCTGTCCTTATTCAATAAAGCGGCATTTGCATAGGCTTCTGAACGCCCCGAAGCCGCCATAGGATCATTTTGTGCGATATGATTGACTAAGTCTGCGAGGTCGCCTTCACAGGTTTCAATTTGGAAATTAAGGTTCAGTATTTGCCCGTGGTTTTCTTTTTTGTTTAGTAAAGCTGTTAATAGGAGCGACTCTTGCTCTAGTCGTGGATCGTCTAATTGCAGCTGGAAGTGGCTTTCATAATCTAATAACTGACTCACTTCCGACATAGTGACACCGTCAGGAAGTTCTGGTGCTAACAATTGTGCGCTGATGTGCTGCAGGCTTAGACTACGTGCGCGTAAGCGAAAAACGAGATGCCAGGGCCTTGCCGGATAAAAAAGCTTCAACCAAACTAAATCTGATTTGTGGTTTGCATTAAATGTTGCGCTGTTGTTGTCGTTTTGCTGCATCTATTTTCTATCTTGTTAAAGTCGAGGCATCTTATGTGAGCTGAGCGCTAGGCTCAAGTACGAAATTTCAAGAAACTTGCCTCATTCGGAGCCATAGCGCCTGGTTTGGCTTGGTGGCGGACTGTCTTCTTGAATGTTCTGCTCTTCAACAGGCGTAAAATTTGCATCTTCTTTGAAGGGGGATCCTAAGGTCGCGACGATTCTGTCTGCAATATCTCGGCGGTGCAAAAAATCAAAATGGCCAATGGGTCCGACGGGAATATTTTGGACTTGGGAGGGGGTTTTTGAGTGAAACTGTGCACGTTCGCCACCTGCGACGCGATCTTTTGACGAGTAAAAACAATAAATTTTGCTCGTTTTAGGGATTTCCAATTCGTGTAATTCACGAATGAACTCCGACCCCGGGCGCATTTGCCAAACATCGCGCCAAATATATCCCAATGGTGTGATAAGTGCCAAGTAAGTAACGGGAGCTCCTTTGAAAGGCGTACCCATACATACCAGCTTGTCACAATGTTTGCTGCCGCCTAATTTTAGAAGCCACCACAATGCGACAAGGCCACCTTTTGAATGTGAAACTATTCTTACGCGGTCAAAATGATGCCGTTCAAATTGGCGTTTGAGTTTATAGTCAATAAAATTTGCTGCTTCAATAATTCCGCGAGTAAAAAACACACCTAACAAACCACCCATATTAAAACTCAAAACATCGTAGCCGCGTGATATGAGTAGTTTTTCAAGTACAGTTAAGGCGCGGCGAGACGAAAAAAAGCCATAAATTAATAGCACCGGGATTTTTTTCTCGTCGTATTGATAGCGTTTTATCACATCGTTGTTGCGCGCAACTTCATACTCTAGCTCATGAAACATCGCTTTAAAACGTTGATAGAGACTTGATCCTTGTTGGCGGCTTTTAAATTCATAAAATACAATTACGACGACGATGCAGACAAAAACTATGCCGAGGGATTGGACACTACCGGCAACCGGTGTGGCACTGGTCATTTGTGCAAGGATGATGCCTTCAGGAATGGTGCCTATGAGCGATGCAAATATAACACTGCGCAATCGAAAATCAGCGACCCCAAATAAAATCGAAAAAAAATCAAAATGAAATACCGGAACCAAGCGACACAGCAGTGCGACTTTAAAATCCTGACTATGGATAAATCGATAGGTCTGAGGCAGATTTGATAGTAACCATGGTTTAATAAGCTTGCGGCCTAAGTGCTTCGCTATCAAAAAGACAGAAATACTCGACAGCATATTGCCCAGGGTGACGAGTACTAATCCTAGGTAGGGTCCGAAAGAATTGAAGCCGATTAATGCAAAAAAACTCTGCGGCGTTAGGAAAAAGGGTCGGAAAAAAGCCATCAGTATGTATTTTGCTGGAGCTAAAGCATCTTGCTGACCGAGACAGCTTTTAAGTGAGCCCTCGCAAAACCTTGACCAAAAAAGATAAAGCAGTAAACCATAAATAAATACAATTCCAGCTTCTGCCGCCAAAACAGAGCGCATTTGCTTGCGATAGCTAAGCCGGTGTTCGATTTCGGATTTTTGGTTGCTTTCCAAATTAATATACACGGCTCAAAAAAGGTCTAACCAAGCCATAGCCATTAGCCAATAATTTCATTATAGCATGTGGCGTTTTGCACTTATATAAAGTCGAAAAAAAGAGAAGTCGTTGAACTTTAGCGGGTTTATCAGTATCCTCTCGCTTTGCTAAACGAGGTCGTACGTCCCTAAAAGGACTTAGGTTTTATTTTACTCAATAATTTTGAACTGTTGAAAGGTTTCTCGATGAGCAGTTATTCGACAAATGATTTTCGCAAAGGGCTCTATATACTTCACAACAATAAACCTTGGACTATTGTAGAATTTCAGCACGTTAGCCCGGGAAAAGGCTCTGCCTTCGTGCGAACAAAAATTAAAAATCTCGAAACCGCACAAGTTGTGGAAGTGACTTATAAAGTCGGAGACAAAGTCGATGCTCCTGATTTGCAATTTCGTAATATGCAATACCTTTATAATGACGGAACAAACTATACATTTATGGATAAAGAAAATTTTGAACAATACGCTTTGAGCGAAGACGAACTGGGTGATGCAAAATATTTTATTATCGAAAACAGTGAAGTGAAGGTGACTTTTTTTGAAAATAGACCAGTATCTGTGGAACTTGATAATTTTGTGGTATTAGAAGTCGTCGAAACACAACCAAACATTAAAGGTGATACTTCCGGAGGAGGCGGTAAACCAGCAATTTTGTCAACCGGACTCAAAGTCACAGTTCCATTTCACATCAACCATGGTGATAAGCTTAAAATCGATACACGAACTCATAGTTATGTGGAAAAAATAAAATAATATTTCTGTAGTAGCTAGTTTTAAGAGTCTTCGGCTTGAAGAGGGGAAGAAACAATGAAATATGACATCGATGATATTGAAAAACTTGTAAAGCTTATGCAGCAATATGGACTCAATGAGATTGGGCTTAAAAACAAGGACCACGAAATATGCTTAAAATTTCCAAATGCATCAAACAGCATGGGTGCAATGTTTGGAGCATATCCAAATATGCCCAACGTCAATACAGCTCTGGGTTATAATAACACTGCGCAAAATCAGCAGCAGCAAGTTGCACCGCTAGCAGCGCAAAGTGTTGAAAGCGGCGTAGTGAGCAAAAAAGAAGGCAAGATGATCCGCTCGCCTTTTGTTGGAACTTATTATGAGAGTTCTTCACCTGGATCTGATGCTTTTGTGCAAGTCGGACAGCGCGTCAGCAAAGGCGATACTTTATGTATTGTTGAAGCAATGAAAATTATGAACGAAATAGAAGCCGATTCTGATGGTGTTATTTTAGAAATTCTCGCAAAGAATGAAGATCCAGTTGAATTCGATCAAGCGCTTTTTGTGATCGGAAAGTAGGGCTGAGATGTTTAAAAAAATACTCATCGCCAATCGTGGTGAAATCGCAGTGCGCGTCATCCGAGCCTGCCGCGAAATGGGCATTAAAGCTGTAGCGGTGCATTCGACAGCAGACAAAGATTCTTTGCATGCGAAACTTGCCGATGAAAGTATTTGTATAGGTCCTGGGCCGAGTACACAAAGTTATCTTTCAATCCCTCGTCTTATGGCTGCAGCAGAGATTTCTGGTGTAGACGCCATCCACCCTGGATACGGCTTTTTAGCAGAGAGCGCTGAGTTTGCGGAAGTATGTGCAGCCTATAATATAAAGTTTATTGGGCCGCTGCCTGAGCAAATAAAAGCCTTAGGCAATAAAGTAGAAGCACGTGCACTGGCGATCAAGGTCGGAGTACCTTTATTACCGGGCAGTCCAGGCAATGTGCAGAGTGTCGACGAAGCAAAAAAAATCTGCAAGGACATCGGATTTCCTGTCATTATTAAAGCTGCATCCGGTGGCGGTGGGCGTGGTATGAAAATCGTGACGCAGGAGAAAGACTTAGAACGTCTGTATCATTTAGCGCGCAGCGAAGCAGAAGCTGGTTTTAATGATCCGAATGTTTTTATTGAGCGTTATGTTTCCCGCCCGCGTCATGTTGAAGTTCAATTAGCTGGTGATAGATACGGTAACTACGTTCATTTCGGCGAGCGTGATTGTTCTATACAACGGCGCCATCAAAAACTCATTGAAGAAGCGCCCTGCCCGGTTATGACGCCACAGTTTCGAGCAGAACTCGGTGCGACAGCGATTAAACTTTTAAAAGCTGTGAACTACGAATCGATGGCGACGGCTGAGTTTTTGATGGATGAAGATGGCCGTGTATATTTTATGGAAGTGAATACCAGGATACAGGTTGAGCATCCGGTCTCAGAAATAGTAACGAGTCATGATCTTATTAAAGAACAAATTAACATCGCAAGTGGCGCAAAGCTAAGCAAGACGCAAGATCAGATTGAAATCCGCGGACACGCAATTGAGTGTCGTATCAACGCGGAAGATCCGGTGACTTTTGCGCCTTGGCCCGGGAAAATTACCGCGTATCATGAACCCGGTGGCCCCGGTGTGCGCGTCGATGGCATGATTTACGCGGGCTATACGGTTCCGAAATATTACGACTCGATGATTGCAAAATTGATCACTTTTGGTAATACGCGCGATGAAGCCATCGCGCGGATGAAACGAGCTTTGAATGAAATGAAAGTGGATGGAATTAGAACTAATATAAGTTTTCATTTGCGTGTGATGGATCACCCGAATTTTAAAAGTGGTCAGCTTTCGACAAAATTTCTTGAAGAACTTGGCCCAGCGACACCATGAAGCTTATTTCTTGGAACGTCAACGGCATCAGAGCAATTTTACAAAAGGGCTTTTTAGATTTTGTTGCTCAAGCAAAGCCCGAAATCCTTTGTCTGCAAGAGACTAAGGCTCATCCTGAGCAGGTAGAAAAGATATTAGACGACTATCCCTTTCAGTATTGGCGCAGCGCGCATAAAAAAGGCTATTCCGGCACGGCAGTATTTTCGAAACTAGAACCGATAAAGATTCATAATCCAGATTTTTTACCAGAAGCAGAAAACGAAGGCCGAGTTCTGACGCTGGAGTTTCAAGATTTTTTTCTAGTCAATGTTTATACGCCAAACTCGAAAGATGATTTGTCGCGGCTGGGTTTTCGTACGGCTGTGTGGGACAAGGCTTTTTTAGACTATTTAAAAGTACTAGAGAAAGCAAAACCAGTAGCTGTGTGCGGTGATTTTAATGTTGCACATAAAGAAATAGATCTCGCGCGGCCAAAAGAGAACCAAAAAAGCGCTGGCTTTACTCCAGAAGAACGAGCTGCATTTAACGCCTATATCGAAGCTGGTTTTGTTGACAGTTTTCGGGTTTTTAATCAAGAGCCTGCACAATACACCTGGTGGAGTTACCGGGCTGGTGCTCGGGAGCGTAATGTTGGCTGGCGTATTGATTACTTTTTAGTGTCTGCGGATTTGCGGGATAAAATTAAAAGCGCAGTGATCTATCCGCATATTATGGGTTCAGATCATTGTCCAGTAGGGCTGGAATTAACGTTATTTAACATAATCGAAATGGAATATTTAAATGAAAAGGCTTGGAAAGAAGCTGTCAATTAAACCTGTGCTAGGTTTGCTAATTTTTGTTTCCTGTCAGCCCACTCAACCAATGTCGAGCTCTGAACATCAAGAGAGAGACTATTCTACTTCTGAACCGAGTTTCTTATGGCAAACTGTAACAAAAAGTTCTTTAGCAAGCTTTATCAACAAAAAATTTGGCTATAGCAATAAAAGTGATCGAATCGTCGCGCAGAACTCACTCTTAACAAAACGTCTGCAAGAAATTTCTGATCACCTAGATTCAATTGCCCGCGAATTTAATCCGGTGCAAATGGCAAAAATTCCTCGACCCGTAATTGCCGTCATAAAAGATAAAACAGAAAATGCTTCAACTCATTTTCTTGAGCTTTGTATCAAACAAAAGAAACTGGATCATCCACAAAATCTTGACAATAATTGTGATGTAATTTTGGATTCAAAAGATTCCACTTGGGATCCTGATTATTTTGCAAAGCTCTATAATAGTATGTTATCGCTTGATGATCAAAGATGTAAGCTGATTGTTAAAGATGAAGTAGTTGTTGCACCCTCGGAGCCGACATGTCCGGGTAATAGAACAGAAGAAAGAAATTCAGAATCAAATAATTCAGAATCAGAGATTATTCGATTCTTTGCTCAATCAAATGTAATTACTTTCTCGACGGACTTTTTAAATGAAATTTCAGAAGCAACAGTTCTATTCATTATGGCCCATGAACTTGCTCATTATTATAAAGGACACTCTGGACAATATACATACTTTGCGCCTTATTTTTTCTTACAAACTCCAGCAAATGAATTGCAGAGGCCTATAAAGACACTAGATTACCTAGATATTCAACAAGCACTTGATGATAGGCTTATGTTAAATCGATTAGGTGCTCATACAATTGAAGGCTCGAAATTTAATAAATATTTACTCCATTATTTGTTACTAACAACAAGAAAAGTTATGTATTTTTGTAGATATAATACAGAAATAATTCGAGCTTGCGCTCAGCCAGCGAAGAAAATATTTGATTTATATGATGATGATTTTGATTATTCTAAAATTATCTATACGACATCTCAATCTGAATATTTGCAGTTTGAAAAAATATTTACCGAGTTTTTATCTACTGTTACTCCGCAAGATCTTGACAGCAATATTATTGAAGAGATCACTTATGAACTCAATTTTAATTATTCTCCTTTAGAAAAGCATTTTAGCGAAATTCGTGATGCTAATTCTCTTCTAGAATGGTTTGAAAGTGCAAATCTTCTGATTTTGGAGGACATTCTAATGCTTGAAGAAGCATTTCAAAAAGCAATAGATTTAGGACTTGGAATTTACACTACTGAAGAAGAGGCTGACGAAATAGGTCTTGAGCTCGCTGTCCGAGCTGGTTTCACTAAGCAACAATTGATGGATAGTTCGATAGAAATGATGAAATTCCATAAGGGAACTGAAATAACAATGAGACAGTGCTTAGCGGCAAGAGCGAACAATTGGAAATTTAAAAACATTGAAAAAATTGAATATTTTCTGCTTGGTAATCGTGACCCTCACCACAGTGAATGTTATCGCTTATTTAACAAAGAACGCGAGTGGGATGCCCATAATATGGACCAGTTTCTCCCGGCAAGTGGTCTAGTTTTAGACGAAGATGCTTGGAAAGAAGCAGTTAAAAAGTCATTATAATTTGCGCAATATTTAGATTGTGGGAGCGGTGAAACCTTTTTTACTGCTAAAGTAGGATCTTTATATTTCGACGCTGCCAATGATTACATATAAAAATGCTATCTATCACATCCTAATTATCTATTCATTTAGTTATGACAAAAATGGTAAATAGACTGTTGGGAAGTCATAAACTCAAATTGATGTCAATTTTCAAAGTTATCTGGAGTAAGACATCATAATGGTTAAAAAAATGAATCGAGATCACTTATTGGTTAGATAGAAAATTAAATACTATTTCAGGAAGCTTTTATTTAACAATTTTGAAAGGAATGGATTATGTCAAACGTTAAACAAGAAATCAAAGATGCAGCACATGATGCAAAAAATGCTGTCAAAGATGCAGCACACGAAGTGAAAAATGCAGCAATAGATGCTGCACATGATGTTAAAAACAAAGCCAAGGACTTGGCAGCAGAGGCAAAAAGAGAAGCTAAGAAGTAACGAAGCTTGCAATGGCGCGCTAAAAGTCCTGGAGTGAATTTTTTTCTATAGGTTTTGAAACGATCGGTATAGAAACGAATTATCGGCTTAAAAACTGCCCCCCAACATTGGGGCTAAGAAAATGCCACTTGACGGACACAGCATTTTTAACTTTGCGGATTTTTTCTGTTTGAGCTTCTTTTGGAGCTTTATGTCTATTTTAATGTTGTGATAAATCGCGTAAATATTGAGCATATTCAATAAGCGTTTTTTGAGTTTGCTCGTACACCAAGTTCTTCGCGTCATGCGTTTTATACAGTCGCGTATCATGGCGATGCTGTGGTTGAGACTAAACAAAGGATCCCAGCCTCCTGACTTGAGTTCGCCTTGACCTACGACGCAGCCTCTACGACCTTTGTATTGTTTGTAGTTTGAATTTGGAAAGTGTTGTTTGACTCGTTTGTGATAGAAGTGGCTTTTGTCTGAGTAAAGAGCTGCGTCGGAATGTATCCTGGTTTTGAGCTCAGAAAAAAAGTTGTTTAAAACGAGATTTTTTTCACTTTTATGCTCAGGATAGCGCGCAGCAGCTATTTTCGCGAGGTGCCCCTTGCCTCTAATATTGCCAATATCCAGTGCTATAATTCTGCGCGTTTTGCTTTCGACGGCAATAGGAATCGTAACCGGTTTGCATTTTGAGTGTATAAAAGATTCGGCCTCATCGAACATAACTTCTTTTGGTGGAGTTCTACTTTTCCAATAACTTTCCAATAAATTTTTAGCGAGTTTGCCAAACTTTGGAACACGCCTATCAACAGTTGTTGGCCTAATTTTTAAAACTTCGGCACAAGCGCGTTGCGACAAACCTTTGGCCAATAACGTAAAAATAGTTTCGTTTAAGTGAGATTTTTTTTCCCAACGATTAAAGGCAAAGGTTTGGCTTGAGAAATTTTTAAAACAGTCGAGGCACTTAAATCTCTGAACCTTCTTTTCGTCACTTTTTCGTGAAAAGCCGCCATTTTTCTTGAATAGGGTTGATTGACAGTTAGGGCATTGCATTTTAAGACCTCCCTTTAGAAAAGAAAGTCTAGTCATGCCAGAAGATTATCTAGTCCTTAAAACGACATCTTTCAGCACCAGTATTTTGGTGCAGTTTTTAATTTTTAAAAAGATCTATTTAAGAGCTCTCTGCTCAGCATTTCAAGCCCGACCTTGTCTCCACCCGGCATCTTTTGCAGGATCTGAATAGTTTTTTCGCTTTGAATTTGTGTTTGATAAGCTAACTCTGCTTCCGTGTAGAAGGTTCTATACGTAAATTTGCCGCTAGATTTGTCTTTGCCCAGCGATTTTCCGGTATTTGCTTTCTCGTCGAGTAGATCATCTAGCATCTGAAACGCTAAGCCTAGTTCAAAGCCAAAATCTGCATATATTTTTAAGGTAGATGTGTCTTCAACAGAGAAATCATGTTGATTTTTATTTGCGGCTAAACCTGCCGCTGCACCGAGAGCTGCGCTAGCCGCTAATAAGCGACCAGTTTTTTGTCGGTGAATGTATTCTAATAATTCGAGTTTCGAGTTTTTTTGATCTTTATTGTTACTTGAAAGTATATCGAGTGCTTGTCCAGCCACCATTCCTTGAGACCCGATGGCTTTTGCTAGGAAGCTTGTTTGCCAGCTAAGAGCTGTCGGGTTAGGGATTTTTTCAAGGGTAAGATGTTTAGAATGAAGTAAGAGAAAGGCATCGCTGAGTAAAGCATCTCCGACGAGAATAGCCATTGCCTCACCATAAACTTTATGAACTGTCGCTCGTCCTCGCCGTAAATCGTCGTTATCTAAACTCGGCAAGTCATCATGGACTAGGCTATAGGTGTGAATGTATTCAAGTGCAAGAGCCGCGGGTACTGCGATGTTTATTGCTGCGGGTAGCTCCGAAGAAGGCGAAGCTTGTTCACCGGCGTTTTGTGAACATAACAGCGCAAGAAGAGGTCTAATTCGTTTGCCTTTGCCCTCTAGGGCGTAGCGGCAAGCTTGATGCAGCTGGGATGCTTCTGGATAGAGCAGATCTAGGCTTAGTTGAAAATAAGTTTCAAATAAATCTAGCTGATATTTCCATGGTGATAAATCCAATTTAATTTCCTTTTGTCGTTCATATTAATTTCATTTTACTATTTTCCTATTCAATCTTGGTATTGCTTTGTTTGCAGTATCAAGTTTGCTCGGACAATATTCGGCGATGTGGCAGCTAGAGCAAGCTGGATTTTTTGCTTTGCAAATATAACGGCCATGCAAAATAAACCAATGATGTGCCCGCGGTAAATAAACAGCAGGGATAAGCATTTCGAGAATTTTTTCACATTTTTCTGGGGTTTTTTCCTGATGTAAGCCAAGTCGGGCGCTGACACGGAAAACATGGGTATCTACCGCAATTGTAGGCTCGGCAAATAGCTCACCTAAGATCACGCTGGCAGTTTTGCGGCCAACTCCCGGCAGACTTTCTAATGCTTCGCGATTAGGCGGAACCTGAGAATTATAGGTAGACTTTAAAATACGACTCAAAGCAAGGATGTTTTTTGCTTTTGTTGGTGCAAGTCCGATAGATTTAATTTTTTTTAATAGACCAAGTTCTCCGAGTTTAAGCACAGCCTCTAGATCTAAGTCCTTTTCGTATAAGGGCCGCATGCACTTATTAACGCTAATGTCAGTAGCTTGTGCGGATAAAACTACAGAAATTAGCAGCTGATAGGGTGTTTTATAAAAAAGCTCGCAGCGTGGATCAGGATTTTCTTGTGCAAACACCTGCATTAGCTTTAGTGTTCGTTTTTCTCTGATGATTAAAGACTGTAGTTTTTTAGGTGTCGCTATAGTTATTATCGCTTTGACAGCCATTGCTTAATGTTATTCGGACACTTCTAAAGTGACATCTCCAAACACTTTACATTGGCAAGCTAAACGCTCGTTGTCGGCAGCGCCCATAGTTTCGAGAAAATCACGCTCGTCGTCTTTCATGGGGCTAAGATGCTCCGCACCTTTTAGAACCTTAACCATACAAGCACCACAAGCTCCGTCGCGACAACCAAAAAGTATTGAAGTGTCGTGATCTTCGCACATATCTATTAACGCATAGGCGTCGTTGACTTCGATGGTTTTTTTATCTGTTGTAACTGTCACTTTATGCATAGTGCCACCCTATTAAATAAGACCGCTCATCTTATTTGTTTGGCAATTTTTGACAATGGTTATTTGACAATGCTAATTAGTATTGATTATTTGAAAATGCTTATTTTCAGAATTTTTGGTGTTTAATATTTTCTTGTTTAATGTTGATTTATCTCTTTAAATTCAATTGTTTGCAGGTAAATCTGCGTACTACCGCGTTTGCCTTTTTCCCAGCTAATATGGTGTTGATTAAGTGGCGATGTGTAGTTCGCAATAAGGAACTTATTACGCCCCAGGCGGACAATCGAGGCAAAAGCTGTATCGCCTGCTCCCGGCAAGTCTACAATAAATTCAATATCTTGAGTATTGCGGTTGATGCGATAAAGTGCAGTTGTTTGTGGGGAAATAAAATTGCGTAGCCAAATGTATAAAAACGTAACTACGCCTTTGTACTTTTGTTCGGGGTCGATTTTTTCAAGTACCTTTTTAATCGTGCCGGGATCTGTGAGAAAGCTGATATCGCCGTAGGGGATTAGGTTGAGAGTTCTACGCCCGATCACATACATCTCACCGTTGTGCTCAAACATGCGCGGCGAACTTATGAGTTTCGGGTTTGCTTTAGGTTTAAAAGCATGTGCAGCTGTTTGATAGACAGTCTTTAGTGGCGTGCGGCCCACGACAGTTCCATAGCCACGCTGGTCCCCCAAATCATTGCGTCCTAATAACCAAAAATTCTCCTGCTGATCTATTTCGAATGCCATTTCACTCACACCGCCAGAATAAATTAAGGCATTGGGATTGAATTGCTGCAAGGCAAAGCCATCTGGAGTTTTGCTGCGAAATAAATAATTTCTGCTACGCTCTTGGCTACCAGCTAAATCGCTAAGTGAATCGAAGGTAAAACCATTTGTTTGATAGGCGCTCATCCAAAAGTAACCAGCTCTTTTGACGATATTCCAAGGAACCATATTTTTGCCTAAAACGGCACGATTGCGGTCTGAGTGAGTCCAAAGCCCTTTAGCGGAACGAGTCATATAATAGGTTGCCTGCGGTAGAAAAGTTTCGGGTGTACGGCCATCTAACGTCATGTAATAGAAGTATAAAAGACCTTTGTCTTCAATGAAGAAAGGCTCGCGGAAATCCAGACTCGTGTTGTAGTTGTCAATTGTATATTCATGCGTCCAGACTTCGCCGTCTTGAGTGGAATAGATGCGCAATTCTGTTACGGGAGTTGGGTAATGAATCGGTGCAGTGCGGATGGCAATAAATAGGCGACCTTCATAGTAATGAATAGCAACGTTGTTGTTAGAATTAAAAAAATCTTGGTTGGTAGATGCACTGATGTCAGCTTGTGGAAAATAGGCATTACTTGTCGTCAAACAGAATTTATTTTCTCTTTCAATTTTGTAGTTTGTAGGGTCTTGCTCGGGGTTTTTTGCTAATTGTTTAAATATTTCTTGATATTCAAAGTGGGTCTGACCACAATAAAGCGCGTGTGGTTTTTTGAAATTTAAATTTTCGTGAGAAATTTTCTCTAAAACGAGGTTGAAAATATATTCAAGAGCAAACTGGCCATATTGATTTAAGTTTTCCGAGAGACGCTGCCAAATTCCTGGTGCTTGCTGATCGAGGTGCTTAAAAAAATTAACTCTAAATTCTTCTGTAAGGCCTGGGGTACTTTCGCTGCTTGGAGGGGTTTCTGCGGCGAGAGATTTTGTGATTAAAAAAGAAAAAGAAAATATAAGAAAGAAATTCAACAATTTATTTGGCAATTGTTTAATGCGCGATCCCGCAAAAACATCCATACTTTCTCCCAATTGTCAGCAATAAACTGGTGGCAGCGAAAAAACAAGGCTGCTGAATTTGGCCAAATAGAAATTTATAAAATAGATGTTGTTACTATGAGAACATATCGGGAAGAGATTCACAAGAAAATTGCGTCTAAATATTAGGAAAAGGTTAAGGTAAGAAGTTATAGAGCTGACGTATCGCTGAATAGTCTTCTTCATTCATTCCAAGTGCATGCGAACTATAGTCATAACTGTGGCGATAGTAACAGCGGTTCATAATAGAAAATTCATTATAACTACCCAGTAC
>JAGOVF010000027.1 GCA_018060885.1 Oligoflexales bacterium
AAACATGGAAAAGACTGAGAAATAGTGAACTGCTGAAGGATGTGATTAGCGATGAATTTATATTTGTAGATGGAGAAAAAAAACGCGTCGCTTAAGAAGCTTATCCACTAAATTTGACAATAACTCTGAATTTTTGGATATTTGACGCATCGTGCTTGGCTAATACAACAACTGCTTCACGCATCCTTATTGCTTCATTTGGAGGAGCATTTAAAAGTACATGAATTTCTTTTGACGGCGGTTTAAGTAAATCAGTTCAAGATCCTGGGAAAACAGAGATGCCAGAATGTTCTAATAATTGAAATTTTTTGGTTAACTCAGATGTGGTACTAATACGTTTGGCAGGTTTCATCGTATTTTTAACATCGACTAGTTCATGTTAATCCCGAATGAAGCAAACAACTAATCCCGATATATTTCAAACACAGTCTATACTGCGATATTGGAAACAATAACCCAAACGTATCATTGGAACTGATAGTTTAGAATAAATCTTTCGTCTTGTTAAATCTGGAATAGGATACGACATTTTATCTATAGAATTATTTTCACAATCAATAGTATCGTTTGTACTTTTAATTTTGCAATCAATTGCGGATACTTCCTCTGTATTCTGATCGAAATTCGTATGGAATCACTGAAGCTGAGATTGCGAATTCGTTACACAAAAACAAACTAATGATTAATTTCGCGTATCTATTCAAGCATGGAGACTCTGTGCTGGGCTGGACTTTGACTTCCAGCTCTGATAGCGTTTCTGGAACGAATTTTATTGGCCCCAAAATTAGGGGCCATTTGCATCATGAAACGCTTAGGCAGGGAATCTAGGTTTGAACACTATTGAGATTATTAATTCATATATTGGAATTTTTCATCTGGTGCGAAAAGCCAATGGTATAAGCCCCTTTTTATCTTTTATAGATTCACTGCACAGATTTCCGCCGCCAGCAGATTGCAAGCTGGTGTTTATCTTCAAAGGCTTTGACACCAATGACGTCGAACTAAAGAATTATTTAAGAGTACTTTCCGCCTTTAATTTTGAGACGATATATGTAAGTGATGCCGGGTATGATATTACTGCCTACTTTCATGCGGCTGAACTCACTCATTTCAGGTATTTGATTTTTTTCAACTCCTTCAGTGTAATTTTGCACCAAGAATGGTTCACCATTTTTAAAAACAATTTTAGCGAGCCCCAGACCGGTATGCTCGCAGCAACCGGATCATTTGAAAGCGCCTTTACTAACCACTTGCAACAAGGTTCTGCCGGGAAGTCGCTAGTTCAAAAACTGAGGTACTGGCTCAAATGTGTTTTCCTGTACTTGATGTTTCCGCCCTTTCCCAATCCCCACCTGCGCAGCAATGCTTTCATGGTACGCCGCAAAGACTTCTTGGGTGCAAAGCGCAGGTTACGCACCAAAATGCAGGCGCTGATTTTCGAAAGTGGCAGAAACGGTTTAAGTATTCAAATTTTAAAAAAAGACAAAAAGATTTTGCTACTCAGCCGAAGTGGCGAGGGCCTGGAACCTCATTTATGGCCCAAGTCTGGAATCTTTCGCCAAGGTAAGCAGGAAAATCTGTTAATTTCTGATAATCAAACCAGAGTATATGAACAGGCATCCTTGTCAGACAAAAACATTCTAAATGAACTTGCTTGGGGTCCCAACGAGATAGCTTCCTTCCAGAAACCACTTAACTCTCAGGGGATAAAGCCATGAATCCACCAAAGATCCTCCATTGCCCCTATTGCTATTCGGTAAGCAGCTTGATATTTGCCGCCATTGACATCAACAACAGGGTGGACGCCAAATTTTTTGATTATGCGCGCTGCAATAGCTGTGGCCTTGTGTTTATTAAGGAAATACCTGCAGATTTGGGACGCTATTATGCTTCGGATTATGCGCCCTATCAGAGGCCTAACTCCAAATCTCAACTACAACATTTTTCATACGGTGTTCAACCGCGATTGCAAATAATCAAACAGCACATTAGTTCGGGAAAAATGCTGGAAATTGGGCCATCATTCGGGGCTTTTTCTTATCTTGCGCAGAAATCCGGCTTCGAAGTGGATGTGATCGAAATGGACAAAGATTGTTGTGACTTCATGAAGTATGAACTCGGATTAAAAGTGTTTGAATCAAATGATGTCGAAGAAACTCTTACTAGTCTTGGTCAATATGACATTATTATTCTCTGGCATAATATCGAACATCTAGCAGCGCCATGGCGGGTATTGGAAGAGTTGTCAAAACACTTGAACCCTAAGGGTATTATTGCATTTTCGACACCAAATCCGGAGTCATTACAATTCAAGCTACTTGGCAAATGGTGGCATCACTTGGATGCACCTAGACATTTGCACTTGATGCCACGACGATTTTTTCAATCCATTCTCGGTAAGTGTGGACTTACAGAGGTTGAGTTTTCAACTTCAGACATTGAAAATGCCAATTTAACTAAATATGGGTGGAGTGCTTCGTTTAAGAAACTTGCTGGGGATCAGAAAAAAACCCTCAAATATTTGTGCGCGCAAATAATAGGCAAGATTTTTTATCTAGTGTTTCATGTTTTTGAAAAGAAAAATTGCGCAGCATCGTTTATTGCGGTCTATAGAAACGACTGTAAAAAGATGTAAACATCGACAAACCAATACTTCTGGTTTGTGGCAAAACAAAAATACACAATAAAAATGCTGCCAGATAAATCATTGTCATGGCAATTATTCCTACTGAATTTGGGGTATAATTCACAATTAAATACTTTAACGAGGCGATCCAAATCAAACTAATAACAAAGGGAATTAAAAAACATGATTTGAACCAATAGAAAAATTCGCCTTGAAGTAGCCTTTTATGCATTAGGAAACTATAAATTGTAATATAAGTAAAATTCAAACCCAGCCAACTCAATGTGACGACTTTAAGACCATAAAGCGGCATAAAAAAATATAATATCGGTATATGAATTAAAAGCAGAACCAAGTTGAATTTCGTTGTGAGAGACGTCCATTTATTGCTCAATTGCAAACCCAAGGGCATAAGCGCTAAAACATTAAGCATTGTCCCGATGACCATTATTGAAAGGAGTTCTGATAACTGATCAACCAACTCCTGATTTTTTGACCAAATTGAGAGTATTTCTGTTGAAAATATCGCAATAGTTACTGCTATTGGAATGACTATGACGCCGAGTATCTGGGATGACCTGTGATAAAAATCAGAAAGGAGTTTAATTTCTAATTGCTCGGAAAATACACTTAAGCGGGGGAATATTGTGGCGTAAACTGGTTGACCGATGTAGTGCATACCTCCTGCAAGCTGAAATACAACGGTGTATATTCCCATCGTAGCAAGCGGAGTCGAGCTAAGTTTCGGTATCAGAAAAAAATCCACCTGACTTAAAACTATTGCGACTAAACTCATTAGCGTTAGACCTTGAAAATAAGCTTTTCCCTTTTGCCAAAGTAGCGGATTAAAACTATAAGATTGGCGGTCTTTTTCACATTTACGAAGCATAATTTCAATTATGAAACGCATTACGATCACAATAACAACACTGGTAAGCAACTGCCAAATCAGAAATGACTTCAGGGAATTGGAAAAATACATCAAAATTCCATACACTCCTCCCCATTGAAGAATAGCCTGGATTGCTTTTAAAACATTCAAAGCGACATGCTTATCCAACCCGAAGTAGACACCCGAATAAAATGTTATTGGCCACTGAAAAAAAATCACAACGGCCATGATATAAAAAGACTCTACTAACTTTGCATGAGGCAAGGATGCGTCATTTATCCAAACAGCAGAAAATGGTGCGAAAAAAAATATCAATGCAGCCAGAAAAAATCCTATAGCCCAATAGATAAGCTCGAAGGTAAAAATATACTGTTTGATTTTATTGATGTGATCAGAGTTCTCCATATTTAAAAGCGAAAGCTGGCGATTAACGGCGGTAGAAATGCCAAAATCAAACAGACTCATGAAAATAAATATTTTTGTGTAAATACCTACGACACCATATGATTCAATTCCAATCAATCGCTGAATGTCATTTATAAAATAGAGAGCAAAGAACGCGAAGAGCCCCTTGCTGAAGGCATTAGCAAGAAAATTTATCTTGGAGCTTTTTTTTTTGCGATTAAGCTGGACACAGGATTTTCAACATTCATTTTTTAGTTCTTATAG
This sequence comes from Oligoflexales bacterium, assembly GCA_018060885.1. Classification (GTDB taxonomy): domain Bacteria; phylum Bdellovibrionota_B; class Oligoflexia; order Oligoflexales; family JAGOVF01; genus JAGOVF01. Next base: position 4,188 of record JAGOVF010000027.1, read on the forward strand.
TTTGTAAAAAGCTTCAAAGAAATCAGAAGGAACTACTGTTTTGTTTAAAAATATTTTTTGCCAATGCTTTTTAATTGGATAATCTTCAATACCGTAATTGATATTTTCGGTGACAATAGACTGTTTTTCCCAACATTTATAATAGAAATTATTTGCCAGGCGATCCGCTGCATCGAAATAGAACTTAACCGCCTCGCGTTTCATTTCGTGAATACTGCTTATGGCTATGACGATATCAATTGATTTATCTTTTAGAAATTGGAGTTGATCTGGGGTAATAAAAACAATATCTGCTTGTTCCATTTCGGCTGAATTTTGCTTTGATGAAATTATTGGCCTGAATTTAAATACATTTTTACCTAACAATACTTTAGATAAATAAGACTGAGAAATATAAAGAGCGGGCGGAATATCTACAATATAATACTTTAGTCCTGGAACTAGATTCATAAGACAATAAGCAGTTCTTCCATATCCCGCACCGACTTCCAGCACTGATTTAAAATCAGAATTTTTCATTCCTTTATTAATCGACTTAAACTCTAACAGAGAATTAAGCATGTCTTGGGAAACTTGCATGCCCTCTATTTCTATTGAAGGCGGATTGCCTTCCAGGGGGTCCCTTGCTGCAAGCATTTGCTCTTGGGTTATTCCGATAGATTTTACATAGTGGTAAAGAACTACTGTGAATAAATTGAAGCTAATCGATTGGCTATTTGAAAACAACATATGCTTTTTCATGATTTCTTGGAAGGGGATCATGATATTTATCGGAGTCACTTCTTTAATAAGCCCACTAGAGTATCCAATAGCAAGATCATTGACCCAAGTAAAATAATTAAGAGCAACTGTTTGTTTGATGTTTTCCAGTCCTTCACGTTGAATCTGCTGAATATTTTGTTTATTTAGATGATTCCAGAACTTTGAAGAATCTTGGTATTCAGGGGTCTTAAGAAAATATTCGATCATAGTGACGAGATCTTCGGGTAGTTTTTCTTGAGTTTTAAAAGCCTCGAACCACTTTTTAAAATCAAAACGTTGGATATTTATGCGATTTTTGATTTTAGAAATAATGGGAGGTGTCAATAGATCTAATATTTTTTTTGATTGTTGCGGGTGCAAGGTTTTCTCGCGGTTTTCCAGTTTCATTTCATCACTAAAGCAACATTTTATTAGCTGCTTCATGTTACATTCGCTTACGCAACAACTCTATTCGCGTCGACTCCGAATGTCAATTTTTAATGGGAAAAGATGCTCAATTAATAAATTCAATAGAAATTTTTTTTCGGGATATTTAATGTCGGACGCTGAAAGAAGTAGCTTAATTTTTTAAGTATAAAAGTGGTTAAATTAAGCAAAACTAAAAGCGGCTTTTTTGTATCGAAGGCAAAATATATATGTGATTTAAAGCCAAGAAAGTCTCCAGTTATCATGAATTTCAATGCCCGCCAAAGAGCTAGGCTTCTGACTTTAAACTGTAAGTCATCGCTAGTAGTCAATTGATTTTCATCATTAAAACGACGAAGAATTGTCAAGAATTCCTCTAGTTCAATAGTCGATTGTCGGCCCTGTTGTCCGACTTGATTCTTGTGAAAGGTGACATCACAACTAACATCTCGAGAGACGGCTAAATTACCATAGTTCAATAATTTTAAATAGAATTCAATATCGCCACATTTTTTGAATGTACTGTCAAACCTAATCTGATTTTCTGAGATAATCCTACGATTAAGAAAAACTCCAGATGGGTAGTTGAGTGCGTTGTAGCCGCTTTCTGTTAAAAACTGAAATATACGCAGCGCGGCAACGCTTCCCTGGTAGATCCCTGGTGATATAAAATTGGCGATTGTTTTAATAAAAGCGCCATTTTCGCGAATGGCTCGGCCCGACATATTTAAAACAGAAATTAAATTATCTTGCCCCATGATCAATAATGCTTTCGCGACTGCGTCCTTAGATAATACATCATCGGCGCACAGAAAAACTAATACATCCCCTTTGGCTTTTTCTAAACAACAATTAAAATTAGCGAAGAGTCCCAAATTAGCTGCATTGCGATATAATTTAAGTTTTTCAGATTTGAATTGCTGCAGTAAATCCCAGGTATTGTCCGTTGAACAATTGTCTACAACTATAACTTCCTCAACATCATCTCCCTGACTAAAGGCACTTAGCAACGCTTTTTTAATAAATGCCTCACCGTTATAGACTGGAATTAAAATTGAGCAAGTTAATTTATTTTTATGTGTGCTTCTATTCATCGCATGTTTTCATTGAAAAACAATCAATTGTTTCTAACAAACCCCTGGTTAAATTCCACTGTGGCGACCAGCCTAGAGACTTAAGGCGTTGATTATTTCCAACAAGATACGGGGGATCCCACGCTCGTGTTGCTAAGGAGCCTAACTTTATCAAGTTCTGTTTTTTCATCAGATTTTGTGCATTTAATAAAATATCCTTAACTTGCACCGCTTCATTTGAACAAATATTATAAGCTCCTTCAGCCTGATTCTTTAGTAAATAGAACAAAGCAAGGGCAACGTCCTTCACATATAAATAGTCTCGCCACTGCTCGCCAGAAGATGCTTTAAATTCAATGTTTTGATGTAAACTTGTCAGTAGAGCTGGTACTAATCGATTTTTATTTTCTCCGGGGCCGTAAAGAAAAAATAAGCGTCCCCAACAGAACTTGGTGGCGGAGTTTTTTGTGATTTGTTTGCCGAGTAGATAGAGTGAGGACTTGCTTGCGGCATAGATTGTTTCGGGGCTTGCCTGCGAATCCTCAAACAAATCAGTATCACTTAGCTGGTATTCCGCGCATGTTCCAAGTGCAATGAATTGGCTACATTTATTTTCGACAAGAGATTTTAACAGATGCAAACTGTCATTTAACAAGTTCAAATTGATATCAATATCATCTAGATAGCGACCTGGCATAGTGTCCCAAGCCAGATGTATACAGGTTTCTGGCTTTAAATGGCGTATTTTCTCATTAACTAAATTGTGATCTGCGATATTCAACTGATGCCAAAAAATATTAGGTGCATTCTTTAGTTCTTTAGAGATCTTGTTTATGTCTCTAGTTAAAGCATGGACTTCAAAGCTTTCTTTTTCCAAAATAGACAGTATATATCTGCCGATAAATCCACTGCCACCTGTGAGTAGTATTTTCATCGCTTATTCAGTTCTAATTGCTTCAGTCTAGGATGGCTTTGGTCTTTCGACGAAACGAAAGGCTCGGCAATAGGCCACTGAATATTAATATCGCCGTCTTGCCAATGTAGCCCGGCTTGTGACTCTGGATGATAGACTTCCCCCATTTGATAAAAAACCTCACTGTTTTCTTCTAATGTTTGAAAGCCATGTGCGAAGCCTTTGGGTATATAAAGTGCTAAATGATTGTCCGCACTTAATTCTGTACCATACCATTTTCCGAAGCTTGAAGATGTTGGCCTTAAATCTACAGCAACATCAAAAATTTTTCCTTTTGTGCACCTGACGAGCTTGTCCTCTTCATGTGGTGCAGTTTGGAAATGTAAACCACGTAGGGTGCCTTTTTTAATATTAAAGGAAATATTGCATTGGAGAAGTGAGTTAGATAAACCAGCTTTTTCGAATTCGAGTGCGCACCAAGATCTAGCAAAAAAACCACGCTCATCCTCGTGAGGCGTGAGTTCTATTTGGTAAAGTCCTTTTATGGCTAATTCAAGAAATTTCATGTCAAACTCTAATAGGATGTTAAATCTTTCCTAAAGAATAGTAATATTGGGAATGGGCACAATGAATTTTCCACCTTGTTCGCGAAACCTACTTTGTTGTTTTAAGATTTCTTCGGCAAAATTCCATGTTAGTAAAAGTACATAATCTGGTTTGTCTTCAAGAAGCTTTATTGGGTCAAAAATTTCCAAATGGGTTCCGGGACCGAAGAACCCTTGTTTTACTGAGCTACGATCCACAATATAATCAAGGTAATTTTTTCCAATTTCGCAAAAATTCATTAAGGTAGAGCCCTTTGCAGAGGCTCCATAGGCAGCTATACGCTTGCCTTGCTTTTTTAAGTCTTTTAAGAGCTTGTTGATTTCCAATTTAAATTGAAGGGTTTTCTTTGCGAAGTCCTCGTAGAACTGGACTTTGTTCACGCCGCGACTTTTTTCTAATGCGAGTAAGTCTTTTACACGCGAAGAAATCTGTATGTTCGCTGAATTTGATTTTTTAGCGTAGATGCGGAGTGACCCGCCGTGAATATCAAGGTGATCAATGTCGAAAATTGTTAGTCCGCAACGTTTATAGAGAATATCTAGGGCGGTCATCGAATAATAAAACAAATGCTCATGGTAGATGGTATCGAATTCGAGTTTGTCGATCATCTCGATCAAATAGGGCGATTCACTGACCACAACACCATTGTCTTTTAATAAAAGCTCAAGTCCGGTTAGCACACCATTAATATCGGGTACGTGGGCCAAGACATTGTTTGCATGAATAATGTCAGCTTTTTTGCCCTCTTTGCTTAAATTTTGCGCCAGCTCTATTCCGAAAAATTCACAGAGCGTTGGAATATTATTGGTCTTTTCTGCCACAGCAGCGATATTTTTCGCCGGTTCAATTCCGAGAACTGGAATATTACGTTCTACGTAATTTTTAAGAAGATATCCGTCGTTGCTGGCAATTTCTACAACGAGGCTTTTTTCTGAAAGACAAAATTTATCTATTATGGCGAGAGATATTTCCCGTGCATGATTAAGCATAGTCTGTGAAAAAGATGATAAGTACAAATAGTTGCTAAACATTTCTTTGGGATCAACGGTTTCCTTGATTTGTACCAGACTACATTCTGTACATAAGCATAATGTCAGCGGAAAAACATGCTCAACACTTTCTCTTTTGCTAGGTGGGATCAAGTTGTTTGCTAAAGGCGTATTTCCTAAAGCTAGTATAGTTTCTAATTTGGGGCTGTGACAAGCTCGACATTTTTCTTCTTGTTTAAATAAGCCTAGAAGTTGCTCCGCCATACACACCCTTTCTCGCCTAAGAATTTAGTTTGCTTTGATACCAAGAAATTGTTTGCTCTAGTCCTTCTTCGAAAGAATAGTGAGGAAGCCATCCAAGTTGACGTGCCTTTGCTGAATTTAAACTTTGGTGAATAATTTCGTTTGTAGCGCTATTTTCAAAGATTGCTTTTATATGTTCTTTGCCCATTTTTTTTGCAATAGTCTGCACCACTTCTGTGACACTGTATTGTTCGCCATAACTAAAATTGTAAGATTCACCTTTATAGGTTAAGCCCGACTCTAAGAATTTTTCTGCTAGAAAAATATAAGCCAAAGCACCGTCTTTGACGAAAAAGTAATCTCTAACATGATCCCCATTGCTTCGTAGTAATGGAGCGGAGTTATTCATGTATTGCTGTACCACATGTGGGATGAGGCGATCCCAATTTAGGTCTCCGGGTCCGAAAAAGTTTCCGCAGCGAGTTATGCCAATCGGAAGGTTGTAGACCTTTGCATAGGAACTGGCAATCATGTCTGCGCATGCCTTTGAAACATCATAAGGGTAGACCGCGTTTAAGGGATGAGATTCATCGTATTGTTTAGTGAGAGCCTCACCATAAGCTTTGTCGGAAGAGGCTATGATACAGAATTTTAAATATTTGGAGCATTGCCGAATAGCTTCTAGAATATTCCACGTCCCAACTATGTTGGCTTGTAAAGTAGAGAGAGGGTGTTCGAGCGCGACTCGCACTTGAGTTTGTGCCGCAAGGTGAATGACGCCGTTGATTTGATATTCGTTCATGATTCTTAATTGTAAATTAAAATTCTCCAACTCACCCCGAACAATAGTGCAGCGTTGGTCGAGTTTTGCTGTTTCTAAATAAGAATTTTTGACCTGATCTCGAACGAGAATAATAACATGGGCACCTCGCTTAAGCAGTTCTTCTACTACAAAACCACCAACTATGCCTGTGGCTCCCGTTACATAGACTCGTAAATTTTGCAGTTTTGAATTTTGTTCCACGACGTGATTCATGCGAATTGTCCTACATTGTTATTCTGCAATATTTACAGATTTCTTAGCCAAGGAGCTTTGCCATCATTTAGCATTTTTTCGAGCATCAATTTTTCTCGCATGGTATCCATGCACTGCCAAAAACCCTCGTGTCGAAAAACAAAAAGTTCTCCGGCATTTGACATTTTAACAAGCGGGTTTTGTTCAAAAATACAATCGGGATTGTCTCCATCGATGAATTTTTCAAATCCTTTTTCAAAAATAAAATAGCCACCATTGATAAATTCATTGGAAAACTGTGGTTTTTCTGCAAATTCCGTAACTTTGTCATTCTTGTCTAGCTTAAATATGCCAAAGCGTGTTGGCTGATGCACGCCTAAGACGGTACCAATTTTTTTATGTTCAAGGTGGAAGGTTAATTCTTGATGTAAATCAACATTAGTAAGCCCATCGCCGTAGGTGAGGCAATAGCGCTTAAAGCCTTTTTTATTAAGAGTATTTACAGCCTTTGCGACTCTATAACCTGTCATGGAATGTAAACCTGTTTCTAGTACGGTAACCTGCCAATTCGTGCGATTGCTAGAAACGTATTCCGATGGATTTACTTTAACGTGATTCAGGTCTTTGGAAAAAGAAATCTCGATATCTTTTCCAGCATAAGGAAGTGTTATAAAGAAGTCCTTGAGGACATCGATGCGATATCCGCCACATATAATGAAATGTTTAAACCCAAACGAAGCGTAGTAATCCATGATATGGACAATAATCGGCAAGTTGCCAAGTTTTACCATTGGTTTTGGGATATTTGCAGTCTCTTCTGACAGGCGAGTTCCAAGTCCCCCGGCAAGAAGTATAACGGGGGTTTCTTCGGCTATCTGAGAAAGTGTATTGCGGTCTAATAACTTGCGGCTCACTATAGTTCCCTGTTTAATTTAAATATTTGACGACTGAAGACCATAACAATAGTGCTGGTTTTAATCAATCTAAGTGTTGCCAATCCTTGGGATTGGTGCAATTCTACCTAAACAAAATTTATTAAAGTAATCAGTATATTCGACTTTCTCATAGAACTCTCATCTATAAATTGAAAGAATTTTCACTCAATAAATTCATAATAAGAAATGATTTAATAAAGTTGAAAAAACGACACTTAACGATTCTAAATATAAATTTTTGGGTTTTTTGCGCAGTTTTTGTTGAGTTGCAAGCAATTGCGAAAGACCCTATGGCACTCAATTTTAATGCATACCTTTCTCAGGTAGAACAGGCGACTTTGCAGCTGCGTTTATCGGATCTTGCACGTCTCAGTGCCCAGCAAAGCCTCGAGTTTTCTAAAAGTGAGCGTGACCCCCGCTTGAATTTAAGAAGCGAATTTGGTTCTAGGACGCAAAATGATCTTTCGGAATCTGAATGGCGTCAACATCAACTTCTGGGCTTAGACGTCGCCTACCAACTTTTTGATTTTGGGGCCCAATCAAGCAAGAATGAAATAGCAAGGAGTCAGCTTAAGTTAAAGCAGCTGAGCTATGAAATGGAACGTGCGCAAATTTTCTGGCTTGCTGCCCGTGCTTATATTTTGTTAAGGGGGCAAGACCGCATACTTGAATTAAACAAAGAGCAAATACGCATTGCAGAAAAAAATATGCAGTTGCAGGAACGTTATTACCGCCAAGGACTGCGACCTGAAAGTGATTTTTTATCTGCCAAGGTCGACTTTGGGCGGGTGCAACTGCAGCAACAAAGAGCCTCTGCAGAATATAAGCGCGCTTTGATCAACTTCCTTTTTCTTCTGGATCCGCTGCAAAAAGAACTGAAATATAACAAACTTGAGGTGCAGGTGATTCAGCAGGAACTTGCAGAGTTGTCGCCTAGTCGCTTGTTAAAAATGACAGAAAAATGGTCCTCGACAAAATCACATTTACTAATGCAAAAAATTGAACTTGAAAGCCAGCAAGTCGACGCTCAATTAGAGCAGGTTAAGGCACAAAGGTGGCCCAGCTTGAATGCTGTCGCTGCTGTTCAGCAGTCTTATTTTGATCAGCAACGCGCTGAACGAGCGCAGGTGCAGTTGGAACTCAATTGGCTCATTCCTTGGAATCAAAGTTCTCGAATAGAACAGCAAAAAATCAAACTGCAAAAACAGAGCTTAGAATTAGAGGCAGCCATCGAATCGTCGCAGAAAGTGCAACTTTGGCACCAAGCGCAGCAAAGCCTAAGGAATGCAGAAACTGAATGGAGTCTTCTACAAGCGCAAATTGCCCTTTTAGAGCGGCAAAAGAAGTTGGTCAGAGATCGCTTTGATGCGGGGCGCGCTTCTGCGCTGGAACTGAGCATTAGTGAAACGGAATACAATCAATTAAAGTTGGATGAAATTCGTATCATCAACGAAGCCGAGTTGGCTGTCGTTAATGCAGCACAGGCTCGAGAAATTCGTGAATTAGATTTTTTGTTTTAGTGTTCTCTTTAAATCGGAGACTTCATGCGTTCTTACAATTATCTTGTTTTTCTGCTTATTTCAGCTTTTTTTGTAGAAACACCAGGCTATTCGCAAGATAAAAGAGGTGGACGACGCGGCCAAGCCGACCAAGGACCCGTTGCAGTTCGAGCAATTGAGGCTGATTTTAAAATGTTAGCGCGCATGCTTAGCCTAGTCGCGCCCTTAGAGGGACGCTTGCAAGCAGATGTTTATAGCAAGGTTATTGGCCGCATTAGCTATTTTGGCGCAAACGAAGGGGAGCGAATTCGCAAAGGTCAGGTGTTATTTAGAGTGAATCGTAGCGACCCTGGAGAAACTTTTTTAGAAACACCAGTTGAGAGTCCGCTCGACGGATGGGTTGGGCGTTGGACCGTAAAAAGTTTAGGAACTCAAGTCAATACTCAAGAAGCAATCGTCACTGTACTTGACGATGCTGCACTGCGCGCGCAGGTCTTCTTGCCAACAAACGATTGGATGAAAATTAATTTAGATTCCGCCGTCGATGTGATAGTCGAAGATATTTCTGTTCCTGCGAAAGTCATTGCAATTTCTCGCTCTGCAGAGGCTGCTTCCGGTAGAGGTAGTGTAACTATCGAAGTGGATAACTCAAATCACAACCTGCGATCAGGTATGGTTGCGAAAATCAACATTCACATAGAGCCGCGCCAGCGTTTTATTATTCCTGCCGCAGCTCTCACGATTACCGAAAATGGCGCTTTTGTTTACTCCATAGAGAAGGCGCTTGCCAAAAGACACCGAGTCGAATTTGAAGTCTTAGACAATGACTTAGTAGAAATTACATCGGGCATAGATAAAAAAGCTATGATCGTCGTTGCTGGGCATAATCAGCTTAGTTCCGATCGCAATGTTAAAGTCATTCCTGACGACGAGCTAAAAAAATGAATTTAATAAAAGTCTCGATTGATCGACCAGTTTTTATCACAATGGTGACTATTTTTTTAATAGTTGTCGGCGCATTGGCATTGAAACGCTTGCCGGTAAATCTTTATCCTGAAGTGAGCTATCCGACTCTTTCCGTGCGCATTGGATTATCAGGTGCCGCTCCTGAAGAAGTTGAACAACTTATTACTAAAAAACTCGAAGACGCATTGAGCACTATTGCTGGCGTCAAAAATTTGCGATCTGTAAGTCGCGAAGGCATGGCTCTAGCTTTTCTTGAATTTGAGTTAGGCGCAGACATTCGCTTTCAAGAAATGCAGGTCAGAGCAAAAGTTGCGAATATAAAACGATCTTTGCCTGAAGAGGCAGAAGAGCCCAATGTCGAACGTTTCGACGCGGATGAAACGCCCATCATTGAGCTTTCTGTCACCGGCCAGCGTTCTCTAGCAGAACTCACAAAAATCGCCGAAGACGAAATTGCGCAATATTTGCGTGCGCAGGTTGGAGTGGGAGCAATTAATATCGGTGGTGGTGTCTATGAAGAGGTGCAAATTAATTTGCACCCTGAAAAGCTCGACTCACTAAAGATTAATGCTGGGCAAATTGTCAACGCCATTCGGGATTTCAATCGTAATGATCCAGTGGGAAAGCTTGAAGGCAAAGACCGCATGTGGATTTTGCGTTCTTCCGCGCAAGTAAAAAACATAAAAGAGCTTGGTGATATTGCGGTGGCAAGATCGAATTCAGGCTCTATATTCCTGCGTGATGTCGCAACTCTAAAATTTGGCTACGCTGAAAACAATCAAATCAGCAGGCAAGGATCTGCGACGGGCTCAACCCCGAATGTGAGTCTTGATGTCTTAAAACAATCTGGCGAAAACACCGTGAAGGTGTCAGAACGGGTGCAAGCAAGCTTAATCGAGATAAAAAAAAATCTGCCTGATGATCTTCAAATTAGAGTGACGCGAGATAGTGCTGAACTTGTTCGAACAAATGTATTTGATGTTTATGAGACATTAATTATCGCTGGTATTCTTACCATAGTGGTTGTGCTTATTTTTTTGGGGAGTCCACGCGCAACATTAACGACTGGCCTAGCTCTACCGAGCTGCATTATCACAACATTTGCAGTCATGTATATCGCTGGATTTTCAATCAATGTTATGACCCTGTTGGGACTATCCTTATCAATTGGTATTTTAGTCGATGATGCGATTGTCGTGCGTGAAAATATTTTTCGACATATGCAAATGAACCCGCACAACCCTCGGCTGGCATCCTATGAGGGGACTAAAGAAGTCGTATTAGCAGTACTTGCCACGACGGCAACCTTAATAGCAGTTTTTTTGCCAGTTGGGTTTATGCAAGGTGTGACCGGTCAATTTTTTCAGCAATTTGCGCTGACCATAGTATTTGCAGTTATTGTTTCAACATGGGATGCTTTAACTATGGCACCAATGTTGTCGGCGTATTTTGCGAACGTGACAGATTTGAAAAAGGAGTGGGCATTTCTTGGAAAATTTGGGCATACAATTCATAGCGCCTTAAGTAGTTTTGATGAAATAATGAGCTCTCTGGCAGAGCGGTATAAGCGGCTTTTGACGTGGATGCTGCCGCGCACTTGGTTTGCCGCTATCGTTTGTATTCTTGCTTTGGGCCTAGCGCTTATTGGTTTTTGGAGTGTGCAAAAAAGCTTTTTACCGATGCAGCTGGGAGATGTTTTTTCAGTAAACTTGAGTGGTCCTCTCGCAATCCCAATTAAACAAGTCGACGAAGTGAGCAAAGTAGTTGAGAAACGTTTGCAAAAAATTGAAAGTCTTGAGTTCTGGACCGTTCGTGCTTCTTCTGGGTTTAACGGTAGTGCACGGGTTCAGCTCACACTAAAAATTAAAAGAGAATTTACTTCTAGCCAAAATAGTTTAGCGGCTGTTCGCGAAGAAGTGCGCCAAGCCTTGGGTGGCATAGTGGGTTACACTTCGAGACTTTCAGAGCCTTCGGATCCGCTTGCTGGTGCGTCTGGTGGTGGCAACTTTCAACCGATAGCAATCATGGTGCGAGGTGCCGATATGTCTACGCTTAGAGAACTAGGCAGACAGATTCGAGATATTATGTTGGGCGTACCGGGTATCTCCGATGTTAATCCAATAGATGATGAGGGCTTGCCAGAACTTCGCTTGGTAGCTGATGCAGATATGGTGGCTCATTATGGTTTAAGTCCCTATGAACTTAGCCGCAATTTGCGCATATGGGTTGAAGGCGATAGCTCGCAATATTTACGCCAAGGTGACGATCAAATACCCATTCGAATACGTTTTTCTGGAGCTCAGGACGCTTCCATTCATGATCTTTTGGCGGGGAATTTTTTTACAAATCAATTGAGTGGGCAGTCTAATGCAGTGCCTCTAGGTAATGTCGTAAAAATGCAAGCCGGAGCAGGGCCAACTTTGATAGGGCGAGAAAATCGCCAGCGCGTGCTGCGTATTGGCGCGAGTTTGGCGCATGGAGCCGCGTTGGGTAGTGTCAATGAAGTTATGCAAAAGCGTTTATCTGAGCTCCCATTGCCCAGTGGCTATAATTGGCGAATTGTTGGTCAAAGTGAGAAAATGGACGAGCTTAATACACAAGTTTTATGGGCGATTTTATTGGGGGCGATTTTTGTTTATATGATTCTAGCTGCTTTATTTGAATCTTATTTACAGCCTTTAGCTGTCATGATGGCAATTCCATTAGCGGCTACGGGAGCGGTGCTTGCTTTGCTGGTTTTTGGTCGCCCTATAGATCTTTATGCGGGCATCGGGATGATTTTATTGGCTGGCCTTGTAGCAAAAAATAGTATTTTGCTTATCGACTTTGCTATGCAGCGTATTCGAGATAAGGGGATGGAAGCTCAGCAGGCGGTTATAGAATCAGCGCCACTGAGACTAAGGCCAATTTTAATGACTTCATTGGCGACTGTTGTCGGAATGCTGCCTGTAGCTTTAGGTTTGGGCTCCGGTGGAGCAGCTCGCATGGGTCTAGGACTTGCAGCGATAGGCGGGATGTTAAGTTCGACTCTACTAACTTTGTTAGTAGTGCCTAATACTTTTGTTTTCATCGAAAAACTTGCAAAAATAATGCAAAAGTGGCGACAAAGCGCGTTGGTATAATTTTAGTACGTTTTATGAAACTTGCGAACTGTATTGTTTGCGATTTGTATAATTTGCAAAAAACGCAGATTTAAAATTTTTAAATTTCACAAGCGCTTGATGATGCGATCTGCGCATTTCTATTTACTTGGATTGAATTGTTAGCATCCACTGTGCGAATACCATCTTGGCTATTTTCATTTGCTTTTTCTGCAACAGCGGGTTCTTCTTCAGGTAGATCACTAAAGTCTACTGTTGCACCAACAGGCAACTGCGGATACGCGTAGCCATTTGATTCCTCACAGAATGCAAGTGCAGATGCGGCAAAAAGCGGGAAGTAATCATCTAGAATGACCCAGGCTGTTTTTTGTTCACAACGATTTTTAGCGAAAGTGTAACCGTGCTCAATAGAAGCGGGCTCTAAACCCAATTTTATCGAAGCAGTTCGATTTGCAAGCACCTGAACATCAAAAAACTTTTCATAGGTCAGACTAATTTGGTCTTCGGGTCTAATGTCAAAGTCAGCAAAAATCGTTTGTGATTGTTCAGCTCCGTGTAAACGTGCGATGAGCGGCAAAGAGTAAATTGTATCGCCTTGTTTAGGCGGATTCCAATAGCTGGCTAAACTTATGATACTATTATGCGTTGTTTCATACTTACGTTTTTGCTGCGCAATAGCTGCAATGGTTTCGAGGTAAGATTTAATTCTTTCTACGTATGCCAAGTTAGCTTCTTCTAAATAAAGTTCGAGAATTTGAAGACCTGTCATTTCTTTAAAACTTTTGTCTTTTATGCGGCGGTCGATCTCGACTTGAATTGCGTGCAAAACGCATTTCGGATCGCGGTAAATATCAAGGCAAGACTCGGCGGTGAAAGAAAATGGAGTACTATTAATTTTCAAAAAAGCCTGGAAATCTTCTTCAGTGCTTTCTGCTTTGAGGCTGTTTTTAATAAGTGTTTTAAGGCTATCTAAAGTCGTTTTTAAGTCAGGGTGCTTATCGTGCGTTGTTTTGAAGTAAGCATACAAAGAAGCAAGAAATTCACTTAAGCCTAAATTTCGTACAGATCCGAGTGTTTCGAGTTTAATAAATTTACCGTAGGATGCGACGACAGCGTCGTAGTTTTTGCAAAGATCGAGTTCAAATTCTTTCAGGTCTTCGTTTTTACAAGTTTTGATATCAACATGAATTTTATCGAGTAAGGTTAAGAAACGTGAGTGGGTTGTGAAGTTAGAAAAAGTATGCAGATCTTTTAGTAGGGCTTGCCAACTTTGCTGATAGTTATAAATATCGCTTGAAATGTTCATCTTTCTTAAACTTGGCTTTGAGTATTTATTGAATGCAATATTTAAAAATGCTTTTTGATCATCTTTTAAATCATCGTATTCGAGGTAAAATTGAGTGATTTTAGATCGCATTAAGTAGAGACACTCAGGTGCTTGTTTATGTGCGCAATAGGGGTTCAATTCAGCAAATTTTTCTGCATCACTAGAATCCAAAGACTTATTAAAAGCCAATTGAGTTCTTGAGGTCACGGGATGATCAAGGTATTGATTGCTTAAAAGCGAATATTTTGTCGCTGCTGAAATTTTTAAATTTTTATCTGCTAGAAATTCATCGATGCGTTTTTTTTGTAAAGATTGTAAATCATAAGTCATGACGACTTTTTCGTTTGGTAAATAGAATTCGATTTTGAAAGCTTCTGTTGAATAGAAAGAATAATCAGCATAAGAGCCAAAAACATTTACAAGCAAGCGTTTTTTATCACCTTCGAGGCGCACAAGTTCGATTTCGCTCATGGCGAAACGCTGAATATCTTGGGTTGTAAGTGCCTTGCCGTCCTTGAGGTGTTCGTTTAGATTTGTTGCTTGTTTAAACTTAAATGTGCCGCTTAATAGCGCAAATTTAGGCTGTAAATTTTCTTGTGCTTCAAGGCTGTTGAGGCAGGCAGAGTTTTTATCCTGAGTCGAGCGGCAATTTGTTACCATAAGTATCAAAAAGCTAGTTAAAAGAAATTTTAATCTCAAACCAAATGTCGTCATGGATCACCCTCAATGGTCATTTATAGGATCTATTATAAATGACTTTTACTAATTAAGAGAATTTATGCTTGGTCCTAAAAGCGTACATTCATTAACTTCTCCAGCACCTTGATGGATGCACAGTATTCCTTTAACTTCTTCTGTAATTGAATCTATGACTATTAACGGTGAACCACTATCGCTAGGTATGGTTGTAAATGGATGATGAAGTATATTTCCTATTTTACATTCTTCTAAATTGAGTTTGCTATTCGAGTGAGATTCGATACATAATTCATCGCTGCGAATCAATGTGGCATTTTCTGAAAATATATATCTATTGTTTCTTAGGTTTATAGTTACGAGATTTATAATTTGGTTCTCCATAGGTGAGACTACGGGAAGAATTTCATCGTTCTCACCTTCAATATGCTTAATAAAAACTAAAGCGTTATTTAATTCTATTTTCTCACAGTTAAATTTTTTATGGGCGAGACCAGAACAAAAAGCTTTAGCGTCAGTATCAAGACAATGCTCTGGGAAAACACTCCAACTCGAGCTTCCTTTTTTGAAGCTGGTTATGATACATGACCTGTTCGATGAAAACTTTTGGCGTTCAATATAAAGGGAATTTATTTTTTCTGTAGCATCTTCAAGTTCGCTAATTTCGCCTTCCCCAAGTAGTTCGCTGTCTTTATGCTTTTGCACACTGCATGAAGAAAATATGCTGCTAAAAAAACAAAAGCTGATGCCTAGCATTATTTTTGTCTTAAATTTTTTAGGCGGCGTAAGCATAAAAGCTCCTAGAATCAAGTTGTGACCCCTCGTGGACTCTCTTTCGGCATAAAACTAGTAAAAATTTAGTTTGGTTGATTTTATTGCAATTTAATTAAATATTACGGATGGTTATAATTTTAAATTTCCTGTCTCGTTGTGATAAACATAGTGAGCTTTTTTAATGTTAATAGCAGTTGAGAATTTAATGATTTCTTAATTTGACCTTGGGAGTGATTTCACATAGTAAGGATGTTCTGCGAACGTTACCTTCAGCTGGAGTAAGGAATGAAATTAGTTAATAAAAATGGCATTTTAGTCTTAAAAACAAAAAAACCGCGAACTTTTGGAACAAAATTACTAACCATAACCACAGCTTTGGCCTTTATATCCCAAGCTTATTCTCAAACCATGCCTGAAAATAATTCAAAAAGTAGTGTGCCAAGCCAAGAAAAACAAGGCTCTGGTGAACAACGACTTGGTGCTTTTTTAGAGTACTTAGAATACGAACAACGAGTTTATAGCCGAGAGCGTCGCACAGAACTCATCGAAGGTACAAAACTTGATACCGCAGTGCGTTATCAATTTACTCCAGAAACCTATGGTCGCTTGCGCCTCGATATAGATCCGGTTGAAATTCATACAGAGAACAAAGTTTCAAAACTAGAGCTCTCTGCACAGCATATCTATAAAGATTTTGTTTTTGGTATAGATTTCGATATCAAAACTAATGATGGTGATAAGGGTGGGACTTCGTTTGGTGTCGACGAAGATTCAGAAGGAACTTTTATAGCCTATAAAGCACTTCCTTCACTTACAGCCGTGCTCTATCCATATAATTTTGATGGCGAAGTTGGTGAGGAGTTTTACACATGGGATGTAACGCGCATTTATTATTATAAAGAGGCAAAATATTCCGTTCCAAATCCGCCGAATGAAAATGACGATCTTCTTCTTGAAAAGACAATTCCGGGCTTAGTGATTTACTGGTCGCCTTTTGAAGCTTTTGAAATCTATGCCGGTATCGGAGCAGCAAGCTACCTTTACCCGTCTAATGAAAGTTACACCGAACAAAGTCAGTTGTTGTTCGGTTCATGGGAATACCGCCAAGATCTCGGTCAAAAATATGGTTTTAATATTAAATCCGATTATTTTGATTTTGATGTTAAACACGTGAGTCACAATAAATCAGCTGAAACTGGTTCTTTGCTAGCAGCTGCTACTTCTGCAAATGCGACATTAAAGATGGGTGGAGCCTACATCAATGTCGAATACGGCGTATCAAAGGCAGGTGAAAATGCTTTTGATTTAAATAATCGTCGTGATAGCTTTCGTTCTCTAAGCCCATTTAATCCGGTTTTTGCCGATGTTCTCAACGAAAGTCAAGATTGGCTCGGTGAGACAGATTCTGCCTGGATGCTAAAAACAGGTATGGATTTCGGAGTTGCAGAACCTTTTATTTCTTATAAAAGCTTAGGTGAAAATTTTATCTTTCATGAACCAGAATCTGCGCATCGCTTGCGAACTAACGACAAAATCGAATCTCATGGCGGTCTAAAAATAGTTGGATTTGGCACAGTGTTTGACCATGGTGCTTATAAAGTCACGCCAGAACTTGAGTTTATGAATGCTAAAAATAAGGTTTTTGGGAGAAGCGGCGATGTGTGGCAATCTGAAAGCTTGCGTGATTATCGCAAAACAAATTATTTAGTTACTTTGAAGGTTGATTATTACTTTGACGCTGAGAATGTTGATAAATAGCGCGCATACGCTTTTCAATAGCGCATATCCTGGACGTAAATAGAGATCGTTAATATTCAAGGAGCACATGCAATGTTTAGAGCAAGTAAAAGAATCTTTTCATTGGGGTTAGCGGCACTTTTATTGCTGGTCGCTTCTTGTGATAGCGGCAAAGATAACAGCAACCGCAATGATGAAGTCACCGGCTTTCAGCTTGACCCGGACTCCCCAGAATTTTTAAATCAGGTCACTTTTGCCGAAATGATACTTTTAACAGAGTCTTTGGAAAATGAACTCTCACAAGGGGTTCTGCTCAGATCTTCGACAGATACTGACGAACAAACCTTTAAGACGCTGCTTTATAATATTCGAGTCGGTCTTTTTATGTTGATAAAAGATCAAAAAGATCGACGCGCTTTCGAATTATTAAAAGATAGTCTAGGGCTGCGTCAGAATTTTATGTTGCTAGCTATCGATCAGACTCGCGTTGAATCTTTATTTAGCGGAGTCAGTGCCATTTTAGTGCGTCATTTTAGCCTTACTAGTAATGTCCTTGATCAAGAACAATTGTATTGGACTTTATTTCGTCAAACTTTTAGTAGCGGAGTTGCGCCGTTTTTAACCTTTGCTTCTAGCTCTGAATGGATGCAAGATTTTGCTTTGGATAAAACCTTTGTTAAAGTCAAATCAAGTCGAGACAATAAGTCTTGGTTGATCTCTCCAGCTTTTGATTTGTCAAAAGTTGCGCATCCAAAATTTCGTATTAAGCATTTGACGATTGTAGATGCGAATGATCGCGAGAATAAAGTTCCTTTCGATAGACAAATGATAACACGGGAAGTTTTTAAAGCTTTTGTTTCGACAGATTTCAAAGGTGGGGAACCAGAATTTGCGACTTGGAAACAAGTAGATTTAGGGCCGATGCCTTTAGGAAGTGACTTTCATACTGTCTATTCAGCAGATGTGGATATCAGTAAATTTGTGGGTCCAAGTGTTAGTATCGCTTTTGTCTTTGATCAACAAGTAGACAAACATGGCCAACATTATCTGACTTGGCAGATCGAAGACTTTAAGCTCATGGGTGCGGCGCAAAATTTTGAGTTTAAAGAAGTCAAACCTGCGGACACTCTCTATGACTTTGCTTTTACTAAAAGTAGCTTAGCTCCTTATAAAAACTTAGATTTAGATAATGCTGGCGTAAAGTGGGAGCCCTTTGGTTTCCAATCTGGAGCGAGCTATTCCTATAAATTTGCAAAAATTGGCTCGATGAACCGAAAAAGTGATACTTGGCTACTTTCTCCTCAACTAGACCTGAATGGTGTGGAAGATCCGCGAATTAAAATTACCCATACTGTGAGAAATCCTAATTGGGAAAAATTCAAGGTTAAAATATCTGCAGATTATAAAGGTGGCGATCCAAGGGAGAGCAGCTGGACTGAACTTAATATAACGCCGAAGCAAGCTATTGCAGCTGATTCGTGGATTGATCTGGTGTCTCCATCAATAGAGATTAAAGAGTTTGTAAATAAGAAGATAGTCATTGCGTTTCAATTTAGTGCGGAAGCGAGTGATAATTTTGTTTGGGAAATTGGGACAATTAAGATCACAGGAATAGGCGAAAAAATTAAGACTAATGACTATCGTTTAAATCTCGTCGGAACCGATTTTGAGGCTGAAGAAGAAGTTATTGAAGATACTTGTTTAGACGCATTAGTAGGCGAAAATGCAGAATCTTATGTTTGTGCTTTTAGTCAAAATTTTGCCGGCGGCTTAGGGACTTTTGAACAAAAAGTTATTAGCGCGGATGCGGCAAAGTTTTTAGTCGATGAAGCAAATAAGAAGCTAAAAATATCAGGCTTCAAAGACAAAAATGAAGGCAAACAATTGTTGTTTTCGGCGCCTATCGATTTGACCGGAAAAGCTGGAGCTCAAATTCGCTTGAATCAAATGATTAATTTCTATCGTGATTTCCCAACGCTGCCGCCTGAAAGTCGTTTGATAAAAATCATGCTGCAAGATAGTACTGTAACAAAAGTGGAAGACCTTGAAGCTTGGCAAATTATTGATTTTGCTAAAAAACCGATGGGATCGAACTACGATTCAGTCTTAAGTGAATGGTTAGATTTACCGGAGAACTTACAAGGAAAGTCTCTTCGAGTCGGCTTTCTCTATGAATCAAAAGCGCCGGTGTTTCCAGCTTGGGACTTATTTGGGGTAGCAATACGTAGCAAAAAATAAACTGATTTGAGTAGAGAAGTTAAGTTCATCAAGTTCGAGTAAAAGAGGTTGCAAGTGCACAGACAAAAACACGCGATTAGGTTGTTCTCAACTTGTTTATTAATTATGCATGTTCTAATGGCCTTTGCATGTAATGAGCCCGATAAGGGTCCAAGGCGCTTGCCGGAAGGATTTTTGTTGACGGCAGATGGGCGCGAAGCTGGTTCCAGTACTGCTGGCAATCTTGCAGCTACTGCAATCAAAGATGTACATCAATTAGATATGGTTTTTTATCCGTCGACTCTTTTACTCGAAGATCGTTTTGGCTATCTAGCGAGTGGAATTGAAAGTCGAGAAATTGATCTTGTGCTTGGCCTCTATCCCGAAGGAACCTTAGATCAATTTTCTGTAGGTACCATGAAGGGTTCTGATATAAAGACCTTTGTTGCTAGCCGGGTATTGGAGGCGTATACAGCAGAATTACAACCTGCAGGGTTGACTTATGACATACGTTTTGTCGGCGGCGTTGAAACCTTGCGACAAATAACTTTAGAAAATGGTGAAAAAATAGATGACGATAAATATTATAGGATTGCTATAAGCAGTTTTTATTATTTCAGCGGAGCAACTTTTCCAAGTTATAAATATCGGAATAACATGGATTCGCGCATGCGCTTAGAAGACCGTATAATATCAGCGCGCGATAGCATTGCAGAGTATTTGCGAACACGAGAATTTTTGCCGGATTTTAATTTGCGGCGAGCTTCGGTGAAGAAATTTGAATTAGGCGATGCCGGAGAACTTCCAATCTTTGCTATCCAAGGTGAGTCGCATATTTCTCCGTATTTCGGACACCGTGTGCGGACCCAGGGTGTTGTTACAGCTGCTGGAGCCGTTGATTGGTATCCTGGAGGCATGGATCTATTTGTACAAAGCTTGGAAGATGATAACAACGATCGCACTTCTAATGCAATACATGTCTATTTAGACTATGTGCATCCTGACGTAAAAATTGGCGACGAAGTGATCGTCGAAGGTCTTGTTTATGAACAATATATGGGCAATGGCATCAGCAAAACCAGCCTGAGAGAAACGACAACTTTGAAAATATTGCGATCGAATGTGCCCTTTCCTGAACCTGTTCTTATAGGGAAAGGTGGACGCGAAATTCCGCAAAAAGTGATTTCGACTTTTAAGGGCAATATTAATTTACGTAAGCGTTTAGAGCTCGATGAAGGTCTGGATTTTTGGGAAAGTCTGGAAGGAATGCGTTTGAGCGTTGAGAATTTGCGCGTTGTTGGCTTTCGTGGCGGAGCTGAAGAGTTTGAACGACGTAAGCCAAAATCCTATTTAAACCTATATGTTGTTCCTGAAGAGTCATCAGAAGTTGCACAAAAGACCGCAGCGGGCGGAGTTATAATCAATGCGGAAGAAAATGACTTTAATCCAGAAATCATGATGCTATCTACCCACGCACTCACTAAGGGTCTCGATGAAACTCGAATTTTTAATATCGGTGATCGTATTGAAGGTCGAGTCACAGGTGTATTGTCTTATGAAAAGAATATTTTCGGAGCAGGCGACTTTGCTTTGGTAATGCCGGAGGCGCAAGAACCTTTTAAGGCTTTTACAAATTCGAAAATAACACCTATTAGCTCGCGACCATTAACTAAGCTAGAACCTGCAGAGCACAAACTCACGATCGCTACATATAACGTGGAGAATTTAGGCGGTAACCAGCGGACTCGTATTGCTGAAGTTGGCAGTATGATACGCATCAATTTAAAGTGTCCAGATATTATCAATCTCGTTGAAATTCAGGATTATAATGGAGCGGATTTTTCCGGTGACACTGCAGCTGATCGTACTTTACGTGCTCTCAGTGACGCAATTGAATGTCCAAATGCTGATTACCAAATCGTTAACATCGATCCCATAGTTGATGCAGATGGTGGACAGCCAGGCGGCAATATTCGGGTAGCGATGCTCTACAATGCGAAAAAAATAAATTTTACCATGCGCCCTTTACCGAACTTGCGTGCAGAGGTCTTGGTAGATGCAAATGGCGACTTGAGTTACAACCCGGGTCGAATTATGCCCAATGATAAAGTGTTTAGAAACACCCGTAAAAGTATTATTGCTCAATTTGAGTTAAAAGGTGAGCGAGCAGGTGAAAAGTTATTTGTAATTGGAAATCACTGGCGTTCTAAGTTGGGCGACAGTTCTTTAATGGGCGCAACGCAGCCGCCGGTTCTGGGATCGAATTATCCCCGATCTGAGATGTCCGAGCGGATAAATTTCTACATAGCGCAGTTGTTAAGGCGCAGTCCCGGAGCGCATGTCGTAGTTTTGGGAGACTTTAATGCTTATGCTGCCGAGCAGCCTCTGCAAATTCTTGAAATGCAACATTTAAAAAACTTGATGACTTACAAAGATTTGGTTCCACCTAACGAGCGCTATACAACAAATTATAACGGTAATTCCGGTGCAATTGACTTTATTCTAGCAAGTCACTCAATGCTTGAGATGAGTCCAGAGCTGGAAGTGTTGCATATCAACTCGGACTTTATGGGGCGTTTATCGGATCACGACCCGGTAGTTGCAAGATTTGACCTTCGTAAGGTAAAATAGGACTCACTTCTGGATTTATATCTAAAGTGATGAACTTATGGTGAGGGGTAGCTTGTGCCAAGACTTCTCTGTTTCGCCGTGTTTTACCTTTTGACAGCTTGTTTGACTGTTACCAAAAAGAAAGACTCTTCTGCAGTATCAATTAACTTCAATACTGCATTGGAATGTTCCACAAAAAAAAATGACACCAAGCTTTGTAATGATTTTGTCGTGTTGCAAAGTTATGCCGGACTTTTGCCAGATGGCGGATTGCTGGAGGGCTCAAAGTTTTATATCTATTGGCCCGATCGTTTTTTAAAGTCTTCGAAGTTGGTAAGTGTAAAATCGACAAAATTAGAATCTTTTTACATTTTGGAAATTGTAACCAATATAGACGAAATAAATAGAGACAGCTTTTTAATTGAGGGCTCCTCTTCCCAGCTCTATTTGAAACGTCAAACTCCCATTTTAACCTTTTTAGAGTGGTCAAAAATTGGCAGAGGAGATTTTTACTACACTAAAATTGAGGCGATACAAAGAATTGGGCAAGACATGGTCTTGGTCGATTTTGAATTACGTGACGATGGAAGCTGTTCCGCTTGCCAAGAAATTAGCGAAGCCATCGATTTTATTGATGCCAAAGGTCATTCAATGAAAGTAGAAATTAAAAAAATTGCTGAAGATTTATACGGATTTGCATTAAGTCCGGAGGCAGAGCTAAGGAAAATTAAATTTAATGCTGTAAAAGCATCCGGCTACTATGAAGTGCTCGTCAATCCGCCTGGAGCGAGAAATTTGGAAGTCATATTTAATCACGAAGACCAAGTTAAATAGGATAAGCACGATGAAAATAAAAAGAGTCTTATTGAAGAGTAGTTTAGTCCTTTTCTTAAGTTTCAACATTTCTTGCAGAAAGTTCAACAATGAAAATCAAAATATTTTCCACCTAGAAAATGAATTTGCCAACAACGACCCAAGTTGGGTGTGGACAGAAAATTCACCTGGTTTTTCAACAATGGAGCGTTTGTCTAGCAGTGCACCACTCGTGAAGCGTGTTCAGGAAATGATAAATCATCTTGATTCGATTGCTCGCAAGCACAATCCAGAACAAATGGCAAAAATTCCTCGTCCGAGAGCTGTTGTTTTAGTTAATGATGGAATAAATGCTTTTGTAAGCGGGGCAATTGGGTGTGTTGATTTTCCTTCGAGGTTAAAAAGTATTTCTGCATCTGAATTTACAAGTGGACTAGCTAATATTGAGAATGTTCTATTCTTCCCTGGGTTTGGCCGAGCTTATCAAACTAAAAAAGAAAAATTTGAGTGCTATAAAGTTGAGCAATTCGACATAAAAGAATTTATTGCAGTGTATAACGAAACAAAAGGCGCCATGGCAGAACAAGAATGCAATCTGGAACTAGATGAAACAGGTCAGGTTCTACTTGTTGACAATGATCGTCAGTGCGGTTCATTTGAGAATATAACTCAATGGGATTCAATCGTATTTTATACTCAATCGAATGTTGTTTATGTTTATGCGGGTTTACTCAAGTACTTTAGTGAAGAGGCAGTTTTTGGCGTTTTGGGGCACGAGCTAGCGCATATGTACAGGGTGCATTCGTCGTCATTTAAGAAATTTGAACCATATTTTTTCAAGCAAAACGATAAAAACGAATTAATGCGACCTTCTCCTACTAATGAATATTCAAATATACAGCGATCAGCTTTAGTATCAACTCAACTATCGGATAGACCACACTTTGAACCTAATGCTAAAGTTAATCCAAACCTACTTACTTCAATGTTTGAATTAACATTGTCTATTGGTACAGGATTTTGCGCACAAAATTTAAAAAAACTTGAATCAACTTGTAAAAAATATTCTAAATACTCGCGAGATCAAATTAGTGAATGGCTAGTAAGACAGTGGAACGATTCAAATCTTGTTCCTTCTGAAAGTTATTTAAAATTTGAAGAAACATTTTTAGAATTTCTATCTCTTATTTCAGAAGACGAGCTGAAATTGTTAAAGGAATTTCTTACAAATTCTCTCTATTATAATCGTGCTTTCTTTAATTTTGATTTTTCTAAGTACATATCCTTAAAAGATTGGTTTTTAGACGCTAATATAAAAATTGTAGATACTATTAAGTACAAACCTTTGGTTTTGCAGAGGATGGCGAATGTCGGTTTAGGATATTACACAACTGAAGAAGAAGCAGACGAAATTGGACTTGAGTTGATTGCACGTTCTGGTTTGAAGCATAAGCAGGCGGTCAGTCCCTGGCTACATTTTTTGCAGCTTGATGTTTTTTATAGTGGATCAGCGGAAAGCGAAGTTGCGGCTAAGGTAGAGGAATGCGTCAAAATGTTTAATTCACAATGGAACAGTAGAAAAGTTTTACTCGACTATCTTAACAACGAACACCACAGTCATTGTTATCGACTTTACAATACTGATCGAGAATGGAAGGCGCATGATTTTGCGAAGTTCGATTCAGTAGAAGATAGATTTGTTTTCAAGGAGCATAGTGACTGGAAAGATTTAGTCGCAACTGTCGAGTCGAAAGATCCGAAATCATCAGATAATGAGAGTCTCGAGAAGAATCCTAATACAGCTGTCGAACTTTCAGGTTTTTTAAGTGAAAAAAATGTTGGTCGGCATGCGTGTGTCTTAAGTCCCAGTTTTAAAAGTGCTAGTGCCTTACTTCTTAGATAGACCGAGGTAATTTTTGGTATATGAATAGCTCGAAACGTTTTGATCCATAAATAAGTGTTACTCCCAATCAATGTTACTTTATTAATCATGATGCCATTTTACTCCACTCTGATTCGAGTATTTCTGTTGAATAGTATTTAAAAAATGAACGTAATTTTA
>JAGOVF010000162.1 GCA_018060885.1 Oligoflexales bacterium
GAAAAAGTTTGTCAGGAGTTGCGAAGTCGCTTTGCTGAAATCGGTATGGAAGTATATGGGGTTGTTCATGACGGTGTTCAAGCTCTAGCCTTTTTAGAAAAAAATGAAGTCGATTTGGTTAGTTTAGACATCATCATGCCGAATATGCATGGAATTGAATGTTATAAAAAAATTAAACTCAAGCGACCAAATCAGCGATGTATATTTATTTCTGTATTGGGAAATAATAGCGATTTTGTCGATAAATACTCAGAAGAGATACCTAGCCACTTATTTCATGGAAAGCCTGTTTCCGCAGATGAATTAATTAAACACGTTAACTTGGCATATGGAACAGAGGATTCGACTTCAAACGAAAAAACTCCGCATAAAGAATTTTCAGATGTCATCAAAATTGATTCGGTAAAGCTACAAGGTTTACCTGACTTGACCATAAAAAATGAAAAACCATATCAGAGCAATAAGCAAGATGAGGCGATTTCCGCAAAGATTAAAAATAGAATTTAATTTTCTATTTTGTTTGTGCAGCTTGTTTTATGGGAGTAGTTAAAATATCTTCATCTTTGTTTTGCTCCTTCGCTTGATCGGCTTTTTCAAGTGCTTTTAAGAAACTCATCACGGCGACAATAAGCGAAAACGCTGCGATAAAGAAGAATGCGGGGTGCCACACGCCGCCAATGAACAGAAAAAATACGGTTGCGACAGCGGTTAAAATTGCGTTAATCCATAGCTTGTCTTTTTGTACAACTGCAAGTTCTCCGTGTAATACACCAACTGAGTAGCCTTCGAAAATAATTTTCTTTTCTTTTGGTGGTTGAAGATATCTTAAAAAGCTTCTAGGTTTATAAACATAACTTGCCGACCAAAACGGTAAGTGTATTAATTGTATTCCTGCTACCTCTAGTTCCATTTGAAAATCGATGACTGCATCTACATTTAATTTACATAATTTATAATGATACTGCTGAATATGGTGGCGAGCTCTCCGCAAGGCCTCTTCGTCGGAAATTTGCACATCAAGTACAGGAAGATTGTTTGCGAATTTAAATTCAAAAAACTCCTTAACATCGTAAGCGGCTTTGTCATTGCGTTGATTTTCTGTCAGTCGGCCTCGAGAAAAAGTTGAATCTAGGGGGAAACCATCCCAATCGACAAATACGGGTTCGTTGGGTATATGTAATCTATCGAGACCCCAGTATTCAAAAATATTTTTACGACCCGCAACGCACCAACGGTAGGACTTTCTAAAATAGCCATCCTCAGGTAAATAAAGGTCACTTGATTTAAGTAGGCGCTTTTTCGCGGAATCTTTCTTTGCAAGTCCGCGCCAACGAGTGTGTGCTTCGACTGAAATGACCCAAAAGGGCAAACTCACCCCAATAATGTCGACGACAAAATATTCTTTCGGAACCAGGCCGGGCTGGTGATGAAGCCTTTTGAGCCACTCAATGACTAAGCCCTTAATAATCCCAGCATCTGCGGTTGTTGGAACAATAAAGTGATCAGCATAGACTTCTTTTTCACCGCTGTTTAGGTCGAATTTAAAAGTCGAAGAACAGTAGGGGCAAACCAATAGGTAGTCTTCAAAATTGTACTGCGAAGGTGTGCTACAGGTCGGGCAATTTAATTCATGCATTTTATTTAGGCCTCTTGGTGTTTCTCTTTATTTTATCATAAAGCTACCTTGACAATGCTGTTTTGGGCTTTACCATTGTGAAACCTTGTTAGAAACAAGTCGTTAGAATTCAAGTATCTATAAATATTAGATTTTATTAAGGGGGCACTGATGGGAAAAGTTATAGGCATCGACTTAGGAACCACAAACTCAGTGGTCTCGGTGATGGAACACGGTAAAACGCAAATTATTTTAAACTCAGAAGGTCAAAGAACCACCCCCAGTGTTGTCGCTTTTACAAAAGATGGCGAGACCTTGGTCGGTGCCGCGGCACGACGCCAAGCGGTTACAAATCCACATAATACAATTTATTCTGCCAAGCGCTTTATAGGTACAACTTTCGACGAGAGAAGTAGCGAAGCAGCAAAAATGCCTTACAAAGTTCTAAAAGGTAAGGGCAATGCCACAGTTTTTGAGATCAATGGCAAGCAGTTCACGCCGCCTGAAATCTCTGCCAAGGTCCTAGCAAAATTAAAACAAGCCGCTGAGGATTATTTGGGTGAGCCAGTTACAGAAGCTGTTATCACTGTACCGGCCTATTTTAATGACAGCCAACGTCAGGCAACTAAAGATGCAGGTAAGATTGCTGGACTAGATGTTAAGCGCTTGGTGGCAGAACCGACAGCAGCCGCTTTGGCTTATGGACTCGATAAGAAGAAGAGTGAAAAAATAGCAGTTTATGACTTTGGTGGTGGTACTTTCGATATTTCTATCCTTGAAGTTGGCGAAAATGTCGTAGAAGTTCTTGCGACCAACGGCGACTCGCATTTGGGTGGTGACAACGTAGATGAAATTCTGATCGAGCACCTCGTCGGCCAATTTAAAAAAGACACTGGTATCGATATTTCAAAAGACCCGATGGCAATGCAGCGCCTTAAAGAAGCAGCAGAAAAGGCAAAAATAGAGCTGTCTTCTGCGATGAGCACCGAAATCAATTTGCCTTTCTTAACGGCAGATCAATCAGGACCAAAACATTTGAACTTAACTCTGCAACGCGCACAGTTTGAACAATTGATTGCTGCTACAGTGGAAAAAACCTTAATTCCTTGTGCAAATGTTATGAAAGACGCGGGACTACGCAAAGACGAGATTAACGAAGTTCTTCTTGTCGGTGGTTCGACTCGGATTCCGATGGTACAAAAACTAGTAAAAGACTTTTTCGGTAAAGAGCCGAATAAATCCGTAAACCCTGATGAAGTTGTATCTGTCGGTGCAGCAGTTCAAGCTGGTATCTTGACCGGAGATGTAAAGGACATTCTTTTATTAGATGTTACTCCGCTTTCTTTAGGTATAGAAACTCTTGGCGGCGTCATGACTAAACTTATCGAGCGCAATACGACGATCCCGACAAAAAAATCGCAAGTTTTTTCTACCGCTCAGGACAACCAACCTTCAGTTGAGATCCGCGTCCTCCAAGGTGAGCGCGATATGGCAAAAGACAATAGAGATTTGGCGGTATTTCGGCTCGAAGACTTACCACCATCTCCACGCGGCGTTCCTCAGATTGAAGTTGCTTTCGACATCGACGCAAATGGAATTTTGAGCGTTACGGCTAAGGATTTGGGAACTGGCAAACAACAAAACATTCGCGTTGAGTCTCCATCTAAATTGTCAGAGCAAGAAATTGAGAAAATGGTGAAAGATGCAGAGATCCATGCTGACGAAGATAAGAAACGTAGAGAAGCGGTTGAAGCTCGAAATAACTTAGATTCTTTGATATTCCAAGCTGAAAAAATGATTAAGGATAGCGGTGATAAAGTTGATGCTGCATTAAAATCAGAACTAGAAACGGCAGTCGCTAGTGCAAGAACTAAACTCGAAAGCGGTGATGCAGAAATTTTGAATCAAGCAAAATCGACCCTAGAACCTGTGGTGCATAAAGTTTCTGAAGCTGTATATAAGGCTGGAGCAGCTGCACAACAAGGTGGATCAAGTGGTACCACTGGTGCCTCTGCAGATCAAGGTGGGAGTAAAGGTAAACAAGACGATGTCGTTGATGCAGAATATGAAGAAGGTTCGCCGAGTTAAAATTTAAAACAATAGATATCAATATCAACAAGGTTTTACTCATCTTCAGATAAAGATAGATTCGAAATAGGCCAGAGTTCAGAAACTCTGGCCTCGTCTATTTTAGCCTTTGTAAAAAAATCAATTCCACTAATCTCCTCTATTTCATCTATAGAGGTTAAATGCCTTTCTATGTTGGTGTTGTTATCCGGTTTAGTAAGATCTTCTGCGCAAGATTTCCAGTTAGAAGCAAAGTACGGACCGACATCTGGATCACAGTAGTCCACAGCGCGATGGTCGATATTTCTCATAACAAAGGCTAAAGCTGCAATTGGTTCGACATTAAGGTCTAAAATAATCTTGTAGTAATAAGCTGGGACAACAACATTTTTTTCACTTTTTCCAATACGTTTTCCAGCAAAGTCATTTATTTCATGATCCCTAATACCTGCGCGTTTATTAATTCCATCTAAAATCGAACGCGATTCTAGTGCGGTTCCAGTAATAATAAGCAAAGGCCCATTTCGAGTTCGACCCCAGTCCCTAGTCGCACTTTCCAAGCTTAACCATAGATGCCGATTAAAGCCTGCGCCGACCTGTGGAGCGATGTTTGAAGTGTAGTTAGATTCCGAGATTGCGCTTTGGCTGTAGCCACTAAAATCTAAGGCAGGCGCAAGATGGCCTCGATCGTAACCTGAGCTTGTATAATCATCGTGAGAATGTTCGCAGTTTTGTAGAGAGTTGGCTGATTTTATAGGGTCATCGGTGAATTTATCAAGTCGGCAGTAGTTTTTCACAACTCTATTTTTGTGCAATAAGTGTGCTGTCCACTCAGGAATTCTACTTTCGCAGTTTAGCTTAGAGATAAAAAAGTCATTGCCAAGTAGGTGTTGATCGTTGTTGATTTTTCGATATCTATAAGAGGCGAATTCTTTTTGCGTAGTTTTTGGCGTTTCTTCTATTTTAGGCATTGGCAATATAGCAGATATCTCGCCGGCTTTCTTCGGCCAACCCAGCCGATTAAAAGTGCTGACTAATTCTCCTAACGTAGGCTTATTATCTTTAAAATTAGCTTTTTGATCTCTACAAGAATTTGCAGTGGTTAAAAATTCAAGGTCTGGACTTCGACCTGTACAAGAAAGCGAAATGACGCAACTTATTCCTAATAAGGACAACAAATATTTTAAATGTAATAAAGAGTTCATGGCGTCTTCTTTTAAGTTAAGTCTAAATTTTATCCATAATTAAAGGTAAATGTATGAATCATTAATTGCAAAACAGTCTGTTTTTTTGAATTTTGACAAATCATAAGATATTTAGACAATTTGCTAAAACTTTGAGCGCTTTCGCCGAAGTTTTGGGCAAATACGCCTCTTATAAATTTGACACCTGTCAAAATAATCTTGATTTTGCAGTTGCGAGTATGATATTTCGAGGTGCCTCGGTTGCTATTATAATTCTTTCTCAAACTAGGGTTTAAAAATGCTAAATAAGAAAAAAATATTTGTCTCTTTTGGAATAATTATTGCGTCGATAACTATGGTTAACGCTAGTGCATTTGCAAATATGTCTCTGTGCGAAGATATTGCGGAAGCAAAAGAATCGGGAAGTTTGAATCTTGCAAAAGAACTAACAAGCAGCAGCATTGAATCAGATTTTAAGAATTGGGATCTAGCATTGATCCAAACCACAGTGCTACTTAACTCAGGATTTGTGGCAGCTTTGACAGCACAAGAAGCAAAGTCATCTTTTTTTGCAAAAGATAGTGACGGAGTAGTTAGCTACTATAAATTTGTAAGCGCTGATGGCAAAGACAGAGAAGTTGTTCTTGTTCGCTACTATGTTGGAGATACTCCAGTCGGTGCAGCCTTCAAATTATTTCCTCCAGCCTTGGACGATCTCGAAGTTGAACCAATCATCGAATTTATCGGAACAATTAGCGATGATGAGTTGATGTGCCTCGCATATCTAGGCAACTAAGGGTTAGTTGATATAATAAATACTCAGTCTGTTATTAAAAAGGGCGCAAAATTCTGCGCTCTATTTGCATGAAAAAAATGTTCAGTCGCTACTTCAAAGACTTCATCCACAAACTTCTTTTCTTTGTGTCGCCCAAATCGCTTCCGTGTTTGCCGTCGGTCATAACACAAAATGCAATTTCACTCACAAAAAATCCAGGATAATTTTGTTCCCAGGTCCCGCCAGATTTATGGCTGTATCCAAAGTTATGCGCAAGCTCGTGAGCGATGACGTTAACCCACTGATTGAGGATGGTTTCTGAGTTTGATTTTTTTGAGTAAGCGTCAACGCTTTGATTGATAGTTTCTTGATTAAGAGATATTTCGAGATTGTCGATTGTATAGTGGTCGCGGTCGATACTGACAGTGTTTACTTTTGCTTCGCCAAGCACTTTTTTCGACAAAGGTTTTTTATGGACGATAAAACTTACGTTTTTGTTCTTATTTAAGACGGGGATTTGTGTTCCCCATTTTTTTCGCAATTCCTCTTTGCTTAAACGATCGCGAAAGCTATTGCGGTAAGCACAATTTGCAATATCTGAACGGCTAATTCTTGAAAAGACAAGATCTCCGGCTTGTTGAATAAATTTTTTCTCCGCTTCGCTCCAACTCTCATTCTTTGCAAATGTTATAGTCAAGTTAACAGGCGAAGCTTTAACGCTGATTGAAATAAGCATGACAACAATGGAAAAAATAAACTTCGAAAAAATTGCAATGTTTTTTGGATTTTTGATCATAAAAAGCGCCTTTCAAAATAGCTCATTGCTATGTTTAGCTTTGAACTATAAGCGAAAAAGCCGATCCCGACAACTACCTTAAGAGTTTGAAAAAATTCGGTATAAAAGCGGGTGTTGTTCTTTCGTATTCGGCAAATTCTGGATAGCGCAACCTTAAAGATTTCTCTAGGAGTTTTACTCCGCTGACGTGGTAAATGAACAGTGACATTGCCAAAGGGCCAATAAAACTCCACAAGCCGAAGGGAACACTCATCGCAAAAAAGAAGTAACCCCACCAAAGGCAGGCGTCGCCAAAGTAATTGGGGTGACGACTCATTGACCAGAGTCCGCTTGTGATAAGCTTACCTCGGTTTTCACTTTTTTCTTTGAAAGCTTTCAGTTGGCGATCGCCGATAACTTCAAAATAGAAGCCAAGACTCCAAATCAAAACTCCCAAAGTATCAAAAACCGTCCATTCAGCAACGTAGGTCTGACCATTTACTAGGAGAATGGGTAAACCAATCAAGAAGGCAAGAATGGCTTGAAGTAAAAACACGCTAAAAAGGCTATACCACCAGAATTTTTTAGGCCCATGCTCCTCGCGCATCGCCGTATAACGTTTATCTTCGCCGTGATGTCTATTGCGCTGGTAAATGTGGATTGAAAGTCGCAGGCCCCAGACGAGAACCAGACTGCTCAGAACTAGACTTCTTATAGAAAAATTCTGAGAGAGTCCTAGATAGACTAAAGACTGTATTACAAAAAGAAAGCCCCAGAAGCGATCTATGATACTGGCGTCTTTTTTAATTAGGCTCATCAACCAAACTAAAGTTGTAAACACAATT